>NZ_VLJG01000021.1:0-54309 GCF_007829415.1 Aminobacter sp. J44
CCGTGGCATCCAGGCCGGAACGCGGCGGCCATCTGCGGCGAGGGAATGAAGGTGATGGGTAAGGCAGCAGCGCCCGAGGCACGATACGCCATGTGGGGACGCACGCGACCCGTGAAGAACCTGCCACACTACGCCGTGGCGAGGGCTCTTCACTGTCCGGCAACGAAAAACCCCGCCACGGCGTGACGGGGTTTTTCAGGTTCAACGCTTCGGGCAGCTCGGTGCGCGCGGGTTGCGGCGCCGGAGGCGCCGCGTGGTCCCCGCACCGGCGGAGGGCGTCTCCGCCGGTGGCCCGGCAAAAAATCAGCCGCGCAGGAACTCGAGGCTGAGCTTGTTGAAGGTCTCCGGGTCTTCCCACTGCGGCCAGTGGCCGACGCCTTCCATCTCGACATAGCGCGCGTTCGGCATCAGCTTCGAGACGACCTGGGCGGTGCGCAGGTACTCGTCGGCGTCGGCGAGCGAGCCGACCACGAGGGCCTCTGCGCTGATCGCGCGCCAGTCCTCGTCCTTGAGAAGGTTGCGCTCGCGGATGTCCGGATCCTGCAGGGCGAGGATGTTGAGCATTCCCTGCTTCATCTCCGGCATGCGGTAGATCGCCTGGCGGTGCGCGACGAGATCGTCGATGCGGCTCTTTTCCTCGGCGAGCAGCTTGTTGAAGATCGCCTTGATGTTCTCCCAGGACGGATCGTCGACCGCCTTGGTGCGCTGGGAGATGATGCGGCCGCGGTTCTCGGCGCTCGAGAAGTAGCCCGAGGCCGACAGCAGGACGAGCTTCAGCACGCGCTCGGGATGGTTGCGCGCGATCGCCGCCGAAATCCAGGCGCCGAGGGAGCAGCCCATGAAGTTCGCCTTTTCGATGCCCATGACATCACAGAAGGCGAGCACATGGCCCATATACTCCTTGATCTCGAGCGGATGGTTCGGCTTGTCGGTGAAGCCGCAGCCGATCATGTCGAGCGCGAAGATGTCGAAGTCGGCGCTGTGCGCCTTGAAGTTCGACGAGAACGCTTCCCAGTGGCCGGCGGTGCCGTGCAGCATCACCAGCGCCGGCTTGCCGCGGGTGCCCGAGCGGGCATAGCGCGTGTTGAGGCCGTTGACGCTGACGAAGCCCTGCTCGAACGTGGTGTCGCGCAGGCCAGTCCAGATCGAACGGTAGTCGTGGGTCTGTTCGCTCATTGAAGCCGGTCCCTTTTCTCAGTTGTCCTGCGGCACGCAGATGCCGCCGCCGACGACGCCCATGCCGGTGATCCAGGTCGGGACCGGCTCSYMGCCGACGACCTTGATGTCGCGGCCCCAGGCGGCGGCGGCCGCAACCCAGCTGCGCAGCTCATGCGCGCCGTTGCCGGCGGCAGCCTCGATCTCGGCGTCGGTGCACTTGTGCAGCGGCTCGAGATTGTTGGTGGTGAGCATGTTCAGGAACCACTGGTCCCATTCCTCGGAGATCTTGCCGGTGCGGCCTTCCTTGCGGCGCTCCTTGGAGACGCGCTCCTTCTCGGCGTTGAACTCGCGCGAGCGCTCGCGGCCGTTGATGATGTAGTCGCGGGTCTCTTCCGGGGTTGCCTCGTCGTCGGCCGACATCTTCGGCAGGAAGTGCGACAGGCCGCCCGAGCCCATGACGATGACGTTGATGTCAGCCGGGAAGGCGCGGATCGCATCGCCGACGGCACGGCCGAAATCGGCCACGCGGCGGTAGCTCGGGCGCGGGCCGCCCTGGCAGTTGATCATGATCGGCACGACCGGGATGTCGAGCTCCGGGTTCACCGCGGCGTAAGGCTGGGTGTGGCCGTGGTCGAGGCACATGTTGAGCGAGACGGCCGGATCAAAGCCGTTGTCCATCAGGTTGCCGAGGATGTGGCGGCCGAGCTCCTGCTGGACCGGCATCTGGCCCTTCGGGCTGTCGTAGTCGCCATAGCCCTCGAGCTTCTCGATGCCGATGCAGAACTGCGGCATCTGGTCATAGAAGAAGTTGCGGTAGTGGTCGGGCCCGAACAGGACGATGGCGTCCACCTTCTGGCCGTTGAACTTGCGCAGGCGCTCGATCGCCGCGACGAACTCCTGGCCCGGACCCACCAGATCGCGGGACAGGTCCCAGGACGGAGAGTGGGACATTGCAGCGAGGCCGACGAGATTGGCCATGACAGATCCTCCAGTGTGTTGGGGTGGATAAGATGTGAAGCGGTTTGCGCGGCTATTCCTCGAACGCCTTCTCGCGCGACTTGCGAAGACCCGGCAGGGCCATCACCAGCAGCAGCAGGACCGCGGCGCCCAGCAGCGTTGCCGAGATCGGACGGTGGATGAACACCGAGTAGTCGCCGCCTGAGACGGTGAGCGCACGGCGCAGGTTGTCTTCCATCATCGGGCCGAGGATGAAGCCGAGGATCATCGGCGCCGGCTCGCAGCCGCAGCGCATCAGCAGGTATCCGAGCAGGGTGAAGCCCGCGAGCAGGAACACCTGGAACGCGCTGCCGCCTTCCGAATAGACGCCGATCAGGCAGAACATCATGATCGCCGGGAAGAGCATGCGGTAGGAGATCGTGAGCAGGCGCACCCACAGGCCCACCAGCGGCAGGTTGAGCACGACGAGCAGAAGGTTGCCGATCCACATCGAGGCGATCAGGCCCCAGAACAGGTCAGGACGCTCGGAGATGACGGCCGTGCCCGGCGCAATGCCGTGGATCATCATCGCGCCCATCAGGAGCGCCATGATCGGGTTCGACGGCAGGCCGAGGGTGAGGAGCGGAATGAAGCTAGTCTGCGCGCCGGCATTGTTGGCGGCCTCAGGCGCGGCGACGCCCGCAGGCGCACCGTTGCCGAAGGCCTGCGGCGTCTTCGACAGCTTCTTTTCAAGCGTGTAGCTCGCAAACGACGCCAGCACCGCGCCGCCGCCCGGCAGGATGCCGAGCACCGAGCCGATCAGCGTGCCGCGCACGGCGGCAGGCGCCGCGTCTCGGGCCTCTTCCCTCGTCGGGTAGAGGTCTCGCATGCGCATCTTCGGGTTTTCGCCGCGCTCTTCCGGATGCTCGAGGTTGCGCACCACCTCGACGAGGCCGAACAGGCCGATCGAGATGGCAAGGAAGCTCACGCCCTCGTAGAGGTCGGGAATTTTGAAGGTGAAGCGCTGTGCGCCCGAATTGAGGTCGAGGCCGCAAAGGCCGAACAGGAAGCCGATCAGCATCACGGTGATCGCCTTGAAGATCGAGCCCTGTGCGAGAACGATCGACATGGTAAGGCCCAGCACCATCAGCGAGAAATAGTCGGCCGAGTGGAACTGCATGGCAACGTCGGCGAGCGACGAGCCGAAGGCGGCGATCAGCAGCGTGGCGACCGTGCCGGCAAAGAACGAGGCGAGCGCGGCGATCGACAGGGCTGCGCCGCCGCGGCCCTTGCGGGCCATTTCGTAGCCGTCGAGCGCGGTGACGATCGAGCCTGCCTCGCCCGGCATGCGCACGAGGATCGCGGCGGTCGAGCCGCCATACTGCGCGCCGTAATAGATGCCGGCGAGCATGATCAGGCCCGACAGCGGGTCGATGCCGAAGGTCAACGGCAGGAGCATCGCCACGGTCGGGACGACGCCGATGCCCGGCAGCACGCCGACCAGCGTGCCGAGCAGGCAGCCGACGAAGGCGTAGCCGATGTTCTGGATGGTTGCGGCGCCCGAGAAGCCGAGCACGAGGTTGTCGATCAGCAGATCCATGTTCAGAACCACCACAGATCAAACGGCAGGCCGAGGCCGACGATGAACACAAGCGCGAGCGCCGCCGGCAGGACGACGATCATGCCGATGACGTAGAGGAGCGAGGCGCCCGGCATTGCAAACAGCGCAATGAGGATCGCGGCGGCGCTGGCGACGATGAAGCCGGCCCAGTCGACGAGGTAGGCGAAGGCGGCGCAGGCGGCGAGAACGAGGATGATCGGGCGCAGCGCGATGGTACCCACCTTCGGGCTCTTCAGCCACAGCGCCCGCAGGCAGGTGAAGACGCCCATGGCGCCGATGATCCAGGCGAGCGCGCGCGGCATGTAGCCGGGGCCCATCTCTGCGGATGTCCCGGCATCGAGGTCGGCGCCGAACCAGAGGGCCACCGCCGCGATTGCCATGAAAATGACGCCTGCGAGCATATCTTGTGACATGCGGATACTGAGCACAGTTTCCTCCTGCACACGTTGAGGTCAGGCGGGGGGCCGGGCCCGTCACGCACGGCGTCTGACGACGAAAGTGGCACTCCCCCTCCAGGGTGGGGGACGCTCTAACGCGCCGTCTGATCATTATCAATATTAAAAAATGGCCGTACCGAAATTCGACAACAGGTTATCCAAAGCTGCCGCAGCGGCAGAAAATTGCCGAAAGACGGGCACCTTTTCCAAGGGAGAAAGCGGAATCAGGGGGTTAGGTGCCTAGGGGGTTAAGGGAGTAGGTGATTACGTGATTTTGGCCGCCGCGCCCCCCTGCGGCATTAAGACGTTAAGCGATTTAGGGGCGGGGAGGGGCAGCGGGTGCCGAAAAGGGGGCGCCGCGAGGGTCCCCCGCCGGCAAGCGGAATCCCTACTTGCCTATTCACCTACTCCCCTACTCCCCTACCCGCTTACCCCCACTTGACACTACGTCACCCGTGCATAGTCTCGGTGCTGCGGTTGAGATGAAGTTGCGATGCGCCGTGTGCGCTCCGGCTATCCGTCAGCAGACCTTCGTTCCGAAGCCGTATTCCCGTTCATCCGTCATCGGGAGATGACATGCATTGCTTCGACGAAGCAGATCGGCCGGATCTGCCCGCATCTCGTTTCCATTTCGTCTTCGCGCGCGCCGGGCGGGGGAGTGCCGCTTTTTCAGGCAACAAACGAAGTGTCGCGCACGTCGCCGGAGGGCGCGCATGAGCTCGCCCGCGCCTGCCCCGTCCAGCCATGCCCGGTTCTATGCGCTGCGGCTCAAGCCCGGCGAGGACATCGTGCTCGAACTGCGCAAATTCGTGCGCATGCACGAACTACAGGCCGTTTCGATCGTCACCTGTGTCGGCAGCCTGACCGAAGCGCAGCTACGCTACGCCAATGTCAGCGAATGGGCGAAGGTTACCGGTCATTTCGAGATCGTCTCGCTGGTCGGCACCATTGATGCGGAGGGGGAGCATCTGCACATTTCGCTCTCGGACGGGACCGGGCGCATGATCGGCGCGCATTTCGGCCCGGGCTCGGCGGTCTACACGACGGCGGAGATCGTTCTCGCCGAGCTGACCGATCTCATTTTCACGCGTGAGCCCTGCCAGCTTTCGGGCTGGGACGAGCTCACGATCCGCAGGAGGACATGAGGCCGGCCCGCGTCCGGCTCATGAAACAGGAGGGGGAAACATCATGGCAAGCAGCACGACCAGGCTTTTTGAAACGCGCGTTCTTTCGCTGATCGCGGTGGCGATCGTCATCAACATCGTCGGCAACCAGATCAACGATCTTGTCCGGCTGCCGATCTTCCTCGACTCGATCGGCACGGTGCTTGTCGGCGTGCTGGCGGGCCCGCTCGCCGGCGGCGTGACGGGGCTGCTCACCAACCTGATCCTCGGGCTGATCGTGTCGCCGGTGGCGGCCGCATTCGCCCCGGTCGCCATCGTCATCGGCGTGGTCGCCGGCCTGATGGCCCGCGCCGGCTGGTTCCGCACCTGGTGGCAGGCGGCGGTTACCGGCGTCGTGATCGCCGCGGCGCTGACGCTGGTTGCCGTGCCGATCCGCATCTACATGTTCGGCGGCGTGACCGGCTCAGGCGCCGACTTCATTGTCGGCTACCTGTCGAGCGTCGGCCAGACGCTGTTCAGCTCGGTCGCGCTCACCGTGTTTGGGACGAACGTCGCCGACAAGGTGATTACCGCGCTCATCGTCTGGGCGCTGGTGCGGCAGCTGCCTGAACGGCTCACCTCGGGCTACGGGCACCTGCAGCACAGCCGGGCGTAGATGAGGTCCTGGTCGATCCACCGGCCCGGCACGAGCGCGCTGCACCGCGCCAATCCGCTGACGAAGCTCGCCGCATTGCTTCTGCTTGCGGCGCTGCTTTTCGTGCTGCCGTGGCCGGGTGCGTGGGCCGGCAGCCTGCTTCTGCTGGCGGCGGCCTTCGGCTTGCGCATCGGGGGCGTGGTGCTGCGGCGCTACCTCGTGCTCGCGACACCGTTCCTCATCGCCGTCTTCATCTTCCACGGCCTGATCGTCGACCGGCCGGACCGCATGCCGCTCGCGGCCTTCCTGTCGTACAGCCAGGAGGGCCTGACCTATGCCGCGGTGCTGGGCGGCCGCATCTCGCTGATGCTGGCGGGGTCGCTCCTGTTCGTTGCCACGACGCATCCGGCGGCGCTGCTGCGCTCACTCGACGTCGCCGGCATGCCGCCGGGGCTTTCCTTCCTGCTGGCGAGCCCGCTGCTGCTGATCGACGAGTTCACCAAGCGTGCCGGCGCGATCCGCGACGCGCAGCAGGCGCGCGGCATGCGCGTCGACACGTTATCCGACCGGCTGCGTGCGCTCAGGCTGCTCGCCGTGCCGCTGGTCACGCTCGCACTGGCCGATGCGCAGGAACGGTCCGGCGTGCTCAACGGGCGCGCGTTCCGTGCCTTTCCGCGCCGCGCGGTGTTGTCGCCGCCGCCAGATACGGCGCTTGAGCGGCGCCTGCGCCACGTGCTGGTTGCCGTATCGGTGCTTCTCGTGGGTTGCGCGCTTTGGCTGGGATAGCCGTCTCTCACCTCACCTTCGCCTTTGGCGACAAGCCGGTGCTCGACAATGTCAGCCTCGAGATACGGGCAGGTGCGCGCCTTGCAATTCTCGGCGGTAATGGCAGCGGCAAGACGACGCTCGCGCATTTCCTCGCCGGCTGGCTGCCGGACGGGCGGCCGCATCAGGGCACGGTGACCTGCGACGGCAGGCCGTGGACCGAATGGAGCCTTGCCGAGCGCGCCTGCGCGGTGCAGCTGGTCGGGCAGGTGCCGGTCCGGCATCTTTCCGGGCGCGCCTTCACCGTGCGCGAGGAAGTCGCCTTCGGCCCCGAAAACCTCAACCTGCCAATCTCGGAAATCCAGGCCCGCACCGAAAGGGCGCTGGCGCAATGCCGGCTCGAACAGCTGGCCGAACGCGATCCGTTCACGCTCTCCGGCGGCGAGCAGCAGCGGCTGGTCATCGCCGCCGCGCTCGCGCTCGAGCCGCGCTTCCTCGTCCTCGACGAGCCGCTGACGAACCTCGATCCCGAAGCGCGCGAGCATGTGCTGGCGCTGCTTCTGTCGCTGCCGAGGGACCGGGCCGTGGTGCTGTTGGAAACGAGCCCGGATGCCGCGCTTGCATTTGCCGAAGACTTCATGCTCCTCGACGGCGGCCGGATCGCCGCTCATGGCAGCGCGCGCGACGTTCTGCTGCATGGCTGTGCCGTCCGCACGCTCGGCCTGCCCTCGATCCCCCGAGCCTGCCGGGAACTTGGCCTGTTTGGCGAACTTGCCGACAGCGAGCTGCCGCTGTCGCTCGACGAGGCAAAAGAGCTCATCAAGGGAGCGGCGGATGCTCGTCGTTGAAGAAATTTCCTTTGCCTATCCCGGCTCGCCGCCCCTGTTCGACCACCTTTCGCTCAAGGCCGGCGCAGGCGAAATCATCGCCGTGGTTGGCCGAAACGGCGCGGGCAAGAGCACCTTCCTGCGGCTCCTCAACGGCTTGCTGCGCCCGGACCGCGGCGCGATCTTCGCGGCCGGCACGCCGACGGCAAAGCTGAAGATCAACGAGATCGCCGCGCTGGTGGGTACGCTGTTCCAGACGCCGGAGCAGCAGCTTTTCGCCGGCACCGCGCAGGAAGAAGTGCGCTTCGGGCCGCTCCAGTTCGGGCTGGACAAGGACGTAGCGGAACGCCGCGTCGAAGCCGCGCTGCGTCGCTGCGGGCTTGAGGGGAGCGGCTCGGTGCATCCGCTCGACCTCGGCTATGCCGAGCGCCGCTTCGTCGCGCTTGCCTCGGTGCTGGTCAACCAGCCGCGGATCCTGCTGCTCGACGAGCCGCAGCGCGGCCTCGACCGGATCTGGCTCGGTCGGCTCGAAACGATCATCCGCGAGGAGCGGGAGGCTGGCCGGGCGATCATCCTCGTCTGTCACGATATGGACTTCGTGCTGCGCAATGCGTCGGCTGTCCTTGCCCTCGGCGCCGGCCACCCGCGCCTCATGGAGACCGGCGCCTTCTTCCGCGACAGAGATCTTGTCGCGCAAGCGAGCGTCACCATGCCCGCGCGATTGCAGCTGGAGGCGTTGCTGGCGGACCGTCCCTGACCGCGCTCTTCGCCGCCCTCCCCTACCCCGGCAGCTTCGGCAATTGCGCAAACGGATCGACGCACCGCGCTCCCAGGGGTGCGAAGTGGCGAAGGTTGCGGGTGAGGACCACAAGATCGTGCGCGCGGGCGGTGGCGGCAATTGCGATATCCTCGAAGCCCGGCTGGTGCGCGCGGGCATGGTCGATGATCGCGCCGGCCTCTGCCGCGCATTTCAGGTCGAACGGCAGGATGCGCTCGCCATAAATGTACTCGATCGCCGACCACCAGTCGGCGAGCCGCGCGGCCTTCGTCGTTGCACCCTCGCGCTCGGCCTTGGCGATCCCGGCGCGCACTTCCGCCGCCGTGATGACCGAGAGATAGAGCCACGGACTCGCCCGGTCGAGCCACTCGACCAACTCCGGCGCCCCCTCGCGCTTTGACGGCGCAAGCGCAGAAATCACATTCGTATCAACAAGATACATCTTTTCACCTGGCCGTCAGGAGGAGTTGGTTGGTGGGTGGTAGGGCGACGTGTTTTCAGGGGGTGATCGTACTGCAAGAGCCGTCCGGAGCCCCCTCTCTCGACCAATTCGGCCAATGCCTCGGGTCTCTCTAGACCTCAACGGTTCGCCTCAAATGGCGTGGCACGGCTTCCTCGCGCCGGTCCGGGCATCGCGAAAGCGGATGAGAAACGCGCGGGCTTTCGTGGCAATTTTTGGCGACCGATGGACAGCGAAGCCTGGAGCCGAAAGCATGAGCCGAGGTCAGCCTCGCCCGCCTAAAACTCGCTTTCCCGCGTGCCGCGTCCGCGATCCGGCAACTCGTCGCCCTCGCCGGGGAAGGCGGCAAGCAGCCGGCCGAGGCTCGGCAGCTGCGACAGCTTCTGATACTCCTCGAACGAAAGCACCACGGCCTCCTTGCGGCCATGGCGGGTGATGATCGCCGGATTGCCGCGCACCGCCTGGTCGACGACGGCCGAGAACGTCGCCTTGGCTTCCTTGAGCTGGATCTCGCGCATGGCGCGCCTCCTTGTGACTACTGTGGTCATATATAGCGCACGTGGTGCGCGCTCACAAGCCGATGCATCAGCGGCCTGAATCGGTCGCGCCCGACTGATTCATCCTTTGCGTTGGACGAGGCGCGCTTCGCCGCGCAACCTTGCGCGCATGACCATCCCCTCCCCTCTCCTCCTCTACCGTGAGGACGCCGCGCGCAACATGGCGCGGTTCTATCACCTGTCGATCGAGCCGACGCTGTTCGGCGAGGTCGCGCTCGTCCGCGCCTGGGGCCGGATCGGCACGCGCGGGCGCCAGATGCTCGAATTTCACGACGGCGAAGCCGAAGCCCGCCGCGCCTTCGAAAAATGGGCGCGCCGCAAGCGCCAAAGGGGCTATTCGATGCATTTTCGACAAGAGGAAGAAGAACACGGTTAATGAGTTGATATTCTTTCCATTTTTCTCCCGATCGTGGCCATTTTCTCGGCAAAACACGCGCTCTCTCGTCGAGCAAATTTTTGCGTGCCGTATCGCTGGACGTTCTGCTCGACGACAGACGCGGTTTTTGAGGGGCAGTTTTGGACCTTAAACTGTCTTGATGAGGTGAAGTCTGCGCGCCCCCGCCACCGTTTTGTCCGAGCGAAACGTTCAGGCATGGACCCTCGGGTCAAGCCCGAGGGTGACGAAGGGGGAGACGTGAGTGTCAACCTTGATGCGTCAGCACGCTCTGCTGACCAGGGTGATGTCCGCGCGGATGGAGCCTCATCGAGGATCCTCCCCTGCGAAGCGGGGGAGGTGTCGCCGAAGGCGACGGAGGGGGCGTCGTAAAGCGCGGGCGCCGACGTTCGACCCCAACCGTCCTAAGCCGCCCGGTCCTCTGAGCCGTTCTTGCGGTGCCTTTGACAGGCCTCATCCGCCCCCTTCGGCGACCACTGGCAACGGTCCGCCCTGCCGTACCTGGCGCTGATTTTTCCATCTTCGTCATCCTCGGGCCTGACCCGAGGATCCATGCCGGAACATCTCCGCGCTCACCAGCGATGGAGGCAAGCTCCTGTCACCTCGCTCCCAGTCAGGGCAGCCGCGTTGAGATCCGGCCAGTTCAGACGGCTTGTTGCACGCCCCCTCCACCACCTTCGGTGGTCCCCCTCCCCCGCGCTGCGGGGGAGGATCCGAGGGAGCGGACTGCAGGGATGGTCGAGGGCGTGGAGAAGCCTCGGCAATAGCCTGGCGCTGTCGCCTCGCAATGCCGGCTACAACACCACGCCGCGCGTCCTCATTCCCCTCCCACGCCTTCGAGCGCCGCGAGCATCGGCTTGACCGAGAACTTGCCCTGTTCGGCGCGTTCGGTGAGCGCCCGCAGATAGCCGCCTGGCGAGCGGATGTGCTCGGCGCGTTCGAGGATCGCCGCGACGGTTGCGGCGGCGGCGGGCGCGCCCATGGCCTCGCACGCCCTGCGCCACGCGTCCGGCGAAATACCCAGCATCGAGCGCACCAGCCCCGCCGTCGTGATCACGTCGCGCCAGCCGGAAATGCCGTCCTTTGCGTAGGTCGCCAGCGTCGGGCAGACGCCGAGCAGATAGGCCAGCGGCACCGGCTCGCCCTTGGTTTCAGGTGCGACGCGGGTTTCGGGCGCTGCAGCGCGGGCCGATGCGGAACCTGCCCTCAATGGCCAGCTGCTTGCGTCTCCTGCGCCAGGGCGCGGGGAAATTCCGTTGCCCGGACGGCTGCCTTCCGCTGCGCTCATCTGTCTCTCGAGCGCAGCACCGGAAACGGAAGACGCGGCCGACCGGGCGGAAACGTCGAGAATGTTTCGTGGACCCGAGGCACTTCGCGGCAATGACGACGATGCAGCATCTGCACCCAATCGCGACACGTCCCTGAAAGCACCGGTGCCGCCGCCAGCAGCCGCCGTAGTGCCAGTCGGCACCCCGGCTCCGCTGGATTCACCCGCAGGTCGAGTATCCATGTGGGTCGCTGGGTAAGCGCCCTCGGAAGGGGGATAGCCGCTGCCTCTCTCGGTCTCCGCACCATCGTTCGCGGCGGCGTCCATCCCGCGGCGGGCATCGGTTTCGGCGCCAATGTCGTGGGTCATCCCCTCGGCGCGGCCCGACGCAGACCCCGCGCCCCCGCCAGCTTCGCGATCTGCCTCGCTTCCACCACTGGTTGTACCATCCCGGCCCGCATTCCTTTCCGCCGTTCCAGCGGTTTTCCCGCCTGCTGTGCGCTTCAGCTCTGTTTCGGAGCCTTTTTCAAAAGGATGGTCTGTGTTTGAATTCTGATAGTGCCGCTCGAAACCGGCGTCACTGCCGCTCATTTCTTCATCATCGAGTGCGTCGAGCCATGCCTTTTCGACGCGGGCGCGAAGTGCAACGAGGTCGTCGCGGCGACGTTCCAGCACCGAACGCTCGGCCTGGCGCGACAGGCGACGGGCAAGCGGCTGCAGCTCGATGAGAAAGCCGTGCCAGTCGCCGGTACGCTTTTCGGCGAGCCCCGCCTCGATCAGCTTGCCGGTGTCGCGCAGATGGATGGAAATTTCGACGCGCAGTTTTTGCAGCGCCCGCTGCTCCTCGCGTACGGCGTCCGCCGCCGCATAGATCTCGCTGGCGGCGAGCGCCAGCGGCGAGAGATCAAAGCCATAGGCGTCCTCGATCTGGCCGCGATCGTCGCGGCGGCAATAGCGCTTGCCGTTGGGGCTGTCGCGGCGCAGGACCAGCCCGGCCTCGACCAGCGCGGCGATGTGCCGGCGCAAGGTGGCGTCCGCCATGCCGCGGCTGCGCAGCGAAAGCTCCGCATTCGACGGGAACACGACGATCGGCTGCGAGCCATCGAGCTCGCGCGGCGTGTGGAAGCTCAAGAGCGCGTCGAGCACCACCAGGGTGCGGTCGGACAGGCCGAAGGCCGCGCGTGCTTCGGAAAGCGCGCGCATCAGCTGCCACTTGTCGGCGCGGCCGGTGTCATTGCCGCCTTGCTTGAGGGCATTGCGCTTGCGTTCGACGTCTTCTCGCCGCCGAAAATCGGCCGCAGAAACCCGCCCGCCGCCGAATGGCGTCGTTGCAAAATGCTCCGTCATCTGAATTCACCTCATTCCGAGGCACAGAAATCCGTGGCCGGAACGCACCGACGCCTTGACAGCGAGTCGCGGAAGTGATTCTTTCAGATCGCTACATCGAAAAGGGGCTTCCGGGATGGTGACGTTCTGGGGGCCTTTTTTCTTGCCTGTTTCTCCGTTCGTAGTTTCGTCCTAACGCGGTTCACACTGCCGGGAAGGCGGCGAGCCTGCCCGGGAAATCCTTCACTCCTCCTTCGAGCCGGCCACGAAGGCCGCATGCAGCTCCGGCAGCCGGGCCGCGACATAGTCGGCAAAGCCCTGGCCTGCGGAAGCGGGAATCGTCAGGCGCGCGTTCTTGCCCGCGCGCGCAAGCTCGGCGATGGCAATGCCCGCCTCGCCCTTGATGGTCTTCGGCTTCTCCGCCTTCGGCTTTGCGCCGCGGCCCTGGGCCGAGCGCTGCAGCCGGTCGAACAGGCGCTGGAAGCGCGTGTCGCTGTCGGCGGCGGCAAAGTCTTCCGAAGCGATTTCCTGCGCGGCGAGCCCGGCCTTGTCCTTTTCGAGGAGTTCGCCGAGTTCCAGCCAGCGCGGCCGGCCCGCCTTGGGTGCCGGGCCGATCGCGCGCACGATTGCCGGCGGGATCGCTTCCGCCACCTGGATCAGGCGCGACATTTCCGACTTGTGCACCGAAAGCGCCGCCATCGCGGTTGCGCGATCAAAGCCGTGGTCAACGAGCGTCTTGGCGAAGAAGGCGCGCTCGATGAAGGAGAGGTCACGACGCTCGGCGTTTTCCTTGCCCTGCGCGAGCGCAAGCGCCGCATCGTCGAGCTGGCGCACCACGGCGCGGATTTTCAGGCCAAGCTCGCGCGCCGCCTGGGCGCGGCGGKGGCCATAGGCAAGCTGGTAGTGACCGCTGGCGGCCTTCGCCGGATCTGGATGCGGACGCACCAGCACCGGCACCTGCTGGCCGTGCTCGCGCAGGCTTTCTTTCAGCTCGAGGAATTCGGGGTCATTGACCGCGCCGTCGCTGAGGCGGTCGGCAAAGGGCGAGCGCTCGAGCATGTTGGGGTCGAGCTCGACCACCTGCTCGCCGGCCGCCAGCGCCTCGCGCAGCCGCTTTGCCTCTTCCGCCTCCTGAGACAGCGAGCCGAGCGACAGGCCCATCGCCCGCACCGCAGCCGAGGGCGTGCGCTTGACGGCATCGGCCGCTGGCAGCGGAGCCACCGCTTCCGGGGTCGCCTCCGGCACCTCGCCGGCGAAGAGTGATTTCAGCCTGTCCTTGCGCGCGTTCATAGCAAACCTCCTGCGAGGTCATGATCGCGCAGGCGCGCGACGGGTGGATAAGTCCCCCCGAACTTTTCTGAGCGCACCGCCCGGTTGACAGCTGTCAACTTCGATCCGGTCATGACTTGCGCCCCCAGCTTTGCAGCAGAAGCGCCTCGATCTCGGCGTTCACCGCATTCAGTGCCTCATAGGCGCGGTCGTAGGTGGCGCGGTTGAAATTCTCGCGACCGACCTCGTAGAGCGTCTGCTTGGACAGGCCCGCATCGGAAATCGCCGTCGACTTCAGCATCGGCGCCGTCAGGACCCGCTCGCCGAACTGCGTGCGCAGGAAGCCGGCGATCTGCGTCTGCGGCCCGTCATTCGGCTCATAGCGGGTGATCAAATAGCGCAGGAAGTCGAAGTTGAGCTCGCCGCCCGCCTCACGCACCACCGACAGAAGGTCGGACGTCATGAACAGGAACTGGCTCATCGAGGCGACGTCGAGCATCTGCGGATGCACGGTGACGATGACGGACGTCGCCGCGCACAGCGCCGAGAGCGTCAGGTAACCCAGCTGCGGCGGACAGTCGATGACGACGACGTCGTAGTTTTCCTCGACCGACTGGATGGCCTGCTGTACGCGGGCGAAGAATAGCCCGCCGCCGTCGTCCTCGGTGCGCCGCGCCAGATGCTGCGGCGTGGTGTGCTCGAACTCCTGCAGCTCGAGATTGCCGGGCACGATGTCGAGCCCGTCGAAATAGGTCTTGCGCACGATCGAGGCGAGCGGCACGCGCTCGCCGTCATAGCGGATCGCGCCATAGAGCGTGTCGTTGCCGGTGAGGTCCAGCTCCGGCTGGTAGCCGAACAGCGCCGACAGAGATGCCTGCGGGTCGAGGTCGATCGCAAGCGTGCGATAGCCCTGCAGCGCGAAATACTGCGCAAGATGCGCCGAGGTCGTGGTCTTGCCCGAGCCGCCCTTGAAGTTGGTGATGGCGATCACCTGCAGGTGCTCGCCGGGCTGGCGCCACTTGAGATAGTGCCGCGCCTTGGCCGGCCCCTGGGCGGCGAGATACTGGCGCAGCGCGTTGACGTCGGCGAGCGTGTAGAGGCGGCGCCCGCCGGCGGTCACCTCCGGCACGGGCCCCTCCCCCGAGATCGAGAGCTGGCGCAGGTACCCATCGCTGACGCCGATCAGCCTGGCCGCCTCACCGCTGGTGAAGGGCCGCAGCGTCTTCATGGCGCTCGGCGGAAACAGCCGGCCGCGCAAGGCGGCAAGCTGGGCCGACAGCAATTCCGCATCTGCGGCGATCTGCCGGTCGGCTAATTGTACCTGAGGTTGAGCGATCGTCATCAACACCGTTCTGCCTGCATGTGCGCGGGTAGCCGAGAATCGCATCGCGACTCGCCCGACGTGATTAATTCTACGCGAAGTTACCAAAACTGACAGCCTGGGGCGCGAGTAACGGAAAAGCCGTGCGATTCACCCGCAATCCGTAGGTACGTTGCGGCAAGCGTCGATTCCCGTCAAGCAATTTAGGGTTAACGGAAATTAACCGGTCTGCAACCGGCGAAGGCGGTTGGGCGGGCGGAGGCGGCGAGCAGGAGGGAGGGAATAGGTGAAGTAGGGGGCTAGGGGGCTAGGGGGCTAGGGGGTGTGAACTTGGGAGCTTGGAAGTTGGGGGCTTGGTCGGCTACGTGCCCAGGGGGGGCTGGTGTAATACTCCAAATAGAGTGTCCCCCGGGCCTGCGGTATTGGAAGCAACAGGCGGCGGTGGTGCCGGATGTGAGACCTGCCAACTGTAGGGGGCCCTAGGGATCCGCCACCTTGGCGAGGGATTTAAGGAGCTTCGGGCCGGTCCGGCCCTGTGAAAATTCCGGATGGATCTAACTTTGCGTTGGCTCTCCGCCCCCTTACCCGGCTTGGGCGTCAGAAGCTTCGGCACAGCGCGCGCGTTGGAAGGGCCTTGGGACGTTGGCGACTGCCTGGACGTCGTGTCCCAGCCGCATCACGCTGCGGAGCGGGTTCGGGCGGACACTTTCGCCACCGTCGCACAAGACGCCCCCTCCCCCATGCTTCGCATGGGCCCCTCCCCCGCGTTGCGTGGGAGGATCCTCCGCCGCGTGTGCCATCCACGGCAAGACAGACCGGCCGCGCCGCTGGCGGCAAGCAGTCCGGTTTTTCTTCCCACTGGCACTTCACGCCCCAGCGCGCGGGGCCAAACAGAGCCAGGTCCCGGGGCTGCCGCACGCCCCCTTCTCCGCATCGCAGGGAGGATCCTTTGCCGCATTTGTCATCCGCGTAGAACAGTTCGGCTTCGCCACTGGCGGCGACGCTTCGGGATTCGTTCGAGCATGTTACGCCCTCGCGTGCCGGACCAAGCGGATCGGGTCCGGGGACTGTGCCATACTGCAACGAGAGAGCGAGACGACCATGCCAACGCCTGGACCAAGGACAAGGCCACCGAGAAGGAGAAGGAGGAATCCTTTACCGCGGGAGGCTTCACCAACCGGTGCAGGACCGTCCAAAAATTCGCGCCTTGGATCCTCCCCCATCTATGGGGGAGGGGGACCATGCGAAGCATGGTGGAGGGGGCTCATAGAGCGTGGCCATTTAGATGGGCAAATCGAGAGGTGTCGCCGCCGGGTACGGAACGATTGCCTTCCAGCCGCCCTGCCCGCGCCTTCCCCGCTACGATGTCTACTAGGCGAGGGAGGCAGATACGGGGCTCGACATTTCCGTGTTCGTCATGCCCCGGCTTGACCGGGGCATCCACGCCTGAACGCCTCAGCGCGGCCAGCGTCCGGAGTCTTGGCTCCGAACGCGCGGCGCCGGCTTCGGCCCCGCACTCACCTCTGAGTTGACAGCTGTCAACTCGCCGACCATCCATCAGCTGCAGGTGGAGAGGAGATGTTCAGGCATGGATGCCACGGTCGAGCCGTGGCATGACGAAGAAGGAGAGGCGGTGCCGCGTACATTGGGCGCTCGTCACGTTTGTTCGCGTTGCCGGGGCCGGCGATGCAGGGCAGGCAGGTCGGTCCTGCATGCGTGCCGGTACGTCTCCCGCTCCTGTTGCCGCCGGCGGCGCTGACGCCGAGCCGAAGTTGACAGCTGTCAACTTCGCCGGATTGGCTTTTTTTCTCCCCGGCGACGTAGCCTGCGGCCGGCGCTTCCCGTTCCCATAGCTGCCGCAGACTTCCCTGCGACCTTCACGCCAACCCCTCCATCCCTTTTTGTGCACCTCGCCGCCCCGGCGAAAGTTGACAGCTGTCAACTTTTCCCTCGCTCTCTCGCGCCGCGCCGCTGATGTGTCCAGCCGGATAGATATGCCCGACCGCGCAAAACCGAGCAAAGATCGCAGCGGCTTGCACCGCTGCGGTCGCGTCCCCCTGCCTGATCTCGTGTCGTAAAAACCTCAGTCCCCGATCGGATTGATGTCGTTCACGAAGCGCAGCATGTCGACCATCGTGAATTTGCCGGACTCGGCAGACGGCAGCGTCGGCTTCCAGTTTCTCTCCTGCCACAGGAACGAATTGTGGTCGCCGTGGATCAGGCCGACGAACACTTCCGTGACGATGATGGACCCGACCGGGCCGAGCCGCTTGCCGCCGTGGCGCACCTTGGCCTCCTTGAGGATGTAGTACCAGAGCGGCGTCTTCGTATGCAGGCCCTGCGACTTCGCCGCCGCGCCGTCGGTCGAGCCGTTGCTGTCGGAGGCAATCTCGTCCGGCGTCAGCGGGTCCCTGATCCGCATGCGGGTTGCGACGTCCTGGCCCGAGGGCAGGCCGAGCTTGACGCCGCGCTGGAGGTTGCGCAGGGCAAGGTTGCCGCCGCCGCCCGGCAGGGTGTGCAAAACTTTGGCCAGATGCGGGTCAATGGTGCGCGACGGCGTGGCCTTCATCGGAACGCCCCCGCTGGCGCCAAGGTCGTAGAAGCGGCGCCAGTCGATGATCCAGTTGCTCGGCAGCTTCGCCACCGGGGTTGGGTCCGTCGGCGGGTTGGGCGCAAGGTCGCCGAGAATGCCGCCGGAGAGACCCGAGAAGTCGAACAGCAGCTCGAAGTCCGCGTCGGGAAATACCTTGTTGTGCGGGTACCTCGAACGCACCATGCTGTGCCCGAGCCGGTAGGCGGCCGCCGAAAATTCGATCGGCATGTAGGGCACTTTCCGGAACCGGTAGAACTTGCGCCCGTCATGCAGGATCTTCGCGACCGTGCCCGGCCCCGTCAGCCGCTCCACCCAGTCGTGCAGCACGATCCACTGGTAGTGCCAGGTAACGATCCGCCGCGCCTCCTTGAAAATCTCGCGGGGAGGGGAGGCCGACGTCGCCAGCATGTCGCAGACCGCATTGTGGAACTTCAGGAAGGCGAGATGCGTCTGCGCAACCAGCAGGTTCTCGTCGTTGCGGTGGTCGCCGATCAGCGCGAAGCCTTCCGGGCTGCGCGGCAGGTCGTTATGGAAGTCGCCGGTGATGCCGCCGAACTGCACGTTGATGTTCTTGCCGATCAGCATCTTTGGGCCCGGCTTGTGGCCGTTGTTCGGGTCGCGCGCATAAAGGTGCGGGCTGCCGTCGGGTCCGAGCCCGTAGAGGCAGTCGAGGTCGACCGCGGGCGTGCGGAAATTCTCGATGCCGAGCGGGTCCTTCTCCTTGTCGCCCAGCGAAGTGAGGTCGAGGCTGATGTCGTGATCGACGAACTGGCCGAAATAGGTGAAGCCGGCGGGGATCTTGTCGTTGTCGCCAAGCTCGTTCGCGGCGTTGTCCTCCATCGCCGCGGCCAGCACCTGCAGTTTGGCATCGGGAACGACGAGCGGATCGAGCCGGAACATGCGCCCGAACATGCCGGGATCGCGGTTCCCCGAAAGCGCATCGAGCAGTTCGCGGGTGGGATGCCGGCCAGCTTCACCGTGGCCGGGCGTGACCTTGATGGCATTCGAGGCGGCGGCGGGCCTTGCTTCGAGGCTGGCGACCGTTTTGGCGAACGTCGTGGCCGCCGCCGCGGACTTGGGCTTGAGGGACATGCATGTGACTCCTCTCCGTGCATCGAGCGCGCGCTCGACACGTTAGGCCTCCCGCCGTGTCTGGTCGTGGATATGCTCTGCCGGCCTTCTCGGCTCAGCTCTTTCAGGATGTTCGGTGCGACACAACATGCTGCCCGGGCCAGAGCATAAATCGAAGAGGCATCCCCCCGCGACCCGATCGAACGATCTAGGGCAATAGATCGAAGGATTGGCTAGGGAAATAGATCGAAGGGTTGGGGCGGAATGTTTAGCGGGCGCACCACTGCCGCTCTCCGATCAGGCCCAGCCAGCTTCGCGCCCTACAAGCCCCCTCGGGCGCTTCGCGCCACCTCCCCCGCACTGCGGGGGAGGATCCGCGTCGGCGCAGAGGGAAATGAAGCGCTCCAACGGCCACCGGTTACGTGCCGCAACGAATACCCCGGCTCGCGGATGCCCTGCCGAGACGACCCGTCTCAAACCGCCGAAGGGTGGACGGGGCATTGCAGCAGGCACGGCCTCAGGATCCTCCCCCACGGAGTGGGGGAGGGGGACCATGCGAAGCATGGTGGAGGGGGCTGACGGAGTGCGACGGGTGAGGTTTGTGCTGAAGGGTGGCCTGACTGAGTTGGAAGCGCCACGTCACGGTTACATCGTTCCGTCCAAATCCATGGCCCACAAGGACGATCTTCCCGCTCTCAAACCAGGCCCGGAACCCTACCCGCTCTACGAGCCCCCTCCGGCGCTTCGCGCCACCTCCCCCGCGCTGCGGGGGAGGATCCGAGTCGGCGCAGAAGGAAATGGCGGGCTCCACCGGCAAAAGGTGTCGACGCCGAGGGTGAGATGGTGCATTTCCACCTCGTCATGCCCGTGCTCGCCACGGGCATCCATGCCTGAACGGTGAAGCCGACGCGACCGCGCAGAACCGCCGTCTTGCCAGTATCGGTTCACCACCGCCGCCGGTCCCTTGCAGACGTTCCGGCATGGATCCCCAGCTCGCGCCCGCTTCGCGGGCTTGGCGGGGATGACGATGGAGAMACCGCAAATTCACGACGGGTCCGCGTATCCGCGACCAGGTCCAGCGTTAGGGTAGCTCCGGGTCCGACTGGATCCAAACCCCAACCGTTCCGGCCCCCGCGCTAGTCGCGGTTGCGGACCATGTGGCTGATCGCGGAGACGTTGTCGGCGTCGACGCAGCTTGGGAGGACCTGGTTGCCTTCCCAGCGCTGGTTCTCCTGAAGGGTCAGGAGGAAGCGGCCGCACTTGACGCAGAAGTGGGTAGTCGTGTCGATCTCATGCTCGAAGAAATGGTATGTCATCACGTCCTGCTTTCGCCGGCCGCCGGGTCCTCCAACCGCGCGCCGGATGCTCCTACCGAAACGCGATTTACAGGAACGCGTTCCCCCGCGCACGGCGTCGTGATGTCCCACACCAGAAAGTGGCAGGGGATGCTGAAGCTGCGGGTTAGGGGGCGGAGCTCAGGCGACAACTCCCGGCATGGCGTAGCTCTAGCCGGTTATGGGCACGGCAGGGCAGGGCAGGGGAGGGGAGGGGAGGTGCTGACCGGCAAGAAAGGTGCCAGGCAGGGAGCAGATCAGCAGCCGGCGCTGCAAGTCATCGGTTTGCTCCGCCTGCTCGGCGGCTGCATCCGAAAACACTTTCAGCGTCGCCAGCCTCCAACCCTCTCAGCGGCTTTTTCTCCCGTTTCATCCCGCGTCCGTAGCTCGATTTCTCGTCCACCATCCCAGTTGACTCCTAAAATATGAATACGTCTTCATATGTCATTCATATGGAGCTTCCCGATGGCGCACGAGCACGCCCACCATTCGCATCACGATCATTCCCACGCCCCTGAAGTCTCGGCCGCGAACGAACGCAAGGTGCTGATCTCACTCGTCCTGATCGCGACCTTCATGGTGGTCGAGGTCGCGGGCGGGCTGATTTCCGGCTCGCTGGCGCTGATTGCCGATGCCGGGCACATGCTGACCGACGCCGCGGCGCTCGCGCTCGCCTATGTCGCGTTCCGGCTTGGCCGCCGCGCCGCTGACCAGCGCCGCACCTTCGGCTATGCGCGGCTCGAGGTCGTCGCAGGCTTCGTCAACGCGCTGACGCTGTTCGCGATCATCTTCTGGATCCTCTACGAGGCGTGGCAGCGCTTTCAGGAGCCCTACGAAATCCTCGCCGGGCCGATGCTGGGTGTGGCGGTCGCGGGGCTCGCGGTCAATCTGCTCGTCATCTGGATTCTGACGCGGGGCGACGCCGAGCACGTCAACATCCGCGGCGCGCTGCTGCACGCGATCGGCGACCTGCTCGGCTCGGTCGGCGCCGTCGGCGCGGCGATCGTGATCGCCTACACCGGCTGGACGCCGATCGACCCGATCCTGTCGGTGCTGGTCGCGCTGCTGATCCTGCGCAGCGCCTGGAAGCTGATGAAGGCCTCGCTCCACATCCTGCTCGAGGGCGCGCCGGAGGGCGTGAGCGCCGAGGCGATCACGGCCGAACTCGGCGCGCTGCCTGGCGTTGCCGGCGTGCGCCACGTCCATGTCTGGTCGCTCACCTCCGGCCGGGCGCTGGCGACGCTCCACGTCGCGCCGCAGAACGAAGCAGAGGCGCGGCAGGTGCAGGCGGCGGTCGAGGACGCGCTGCGCGACCGCTTCGGCATCGACCACGCCACCGTCGCGATCGACTGGGGGAGGGGAGGGGACTGCCCGCTGGCGGATGGCGAGGCGCATGGGCATGAGCATCATGGGCATGATCATGCCCGACATGCCGGTTGCGGCCACGACCACGACGCCGGGCGTCCGCACGCGCACGACGGGCCCGCCAGGGCAGAACATGCCCACGACCACGATACCGCCGACCACGTGGCGGAGCATCCCACTGTTTCCCGGAACTCCAACGGCGGAGAGACGCGATGACCGCCGAAAACAGTCTGTCGATTCAGGAAGTCGGCATCCTCGCCGAAACCTTCCGGCTGCTGGGCGATCCCACGCGTCTGCGTATTCTCTTTTATTGTCTCGGCGGACCGAAGGCGGTTGGCGACATCGCCGAGAGCCTCGGACTATCGCAGACGCTGGTTAGCCATTACCTCAGGCTCCTGCGCGCCGCGCGGCTGGTAAAGGGCGAACGGCAATCCAAGCACGTCTTCTACCAGCTCGCCGACAGCCACGTCAGCGACATGCTGACCGACATGGCAACCCACCTGCGCGAGGAAGAGCATGAGCATGGGGAGTAGGGGAGGAGCTTAGGGGCTTAGGGGCTTAAGGGCTTAAGGATACTATTCGAGCAGGAGAGGGGAGCTATGTCATTGCTCCTGTTTTTGTTTTTTGATGCCTCCTCATGTTCCCCGAAGCCTCAGTACGAAAAGCGTGCGCTTTCGGTGATCAATTGTCTCAATATGCGCCAGCAAAGCCCGACTGGCTTCATGCACGATAATGTTGCCTTATCGGGCCTTGTGTCATGGACGCGATTTTCGCGGGCCCGCGCGAGTTATCGGCCGCACACGTCGGTTCTTCACGGGAAGCGCGAGCAGGCGCGCCGGAAAGGCTACAGGCGCAGTTGAGAGTCCCGAGTTGGCTGCGCCCCTAAAGGGGCCCCATCAAATGCTCGGCGACGACGAGGCTGACGAAGGGAGAGGGGAGAGGGGAGAGGGGAGAGGAAGGGGAAGCGGGAGGAAAAGTACAGCCGCATCAGACGCTGATCCGGCTCCGCCGGCCCGCGCCCACCATGGCTCGATCCAGTCTCCACCGCAGCCAAACAAAAACCGGCGAGGAGCCATTCCTCGCCGGTATTGGACCGTTCGCCCTTCGTGCAGACAGCGCTGATTGCCTTGCGCCGCAACGCCAGGGACGTTGCACGGACAGAGCCGGGAGCCATGCGCTGATAGCGCTCGCAACCCTCGGCTCACAGCGCCGGGATCATTGCGCTGACAGCGTGGGGAGCTTCTTGCAGAGAGCGCGGGGAGGTCGTTTCCCCGCGCCCGAGAGGAAACCCTAGTTCAGCCCCAGCACCCAGCGCGGCAGGGTGAGCGAGAGTTCCGGGATGAAGGTAACCAGCAGCACAACCGGCAGGTAGGCGCCGAGGACGAAGACCAGCGCGGGCTTCATCATGTAGCCGACGGGTGCCTTGCCGATCAGCGCCGCGAAGTAGAGGATCGGCGCCGTCGGCGGGGTGATCAGGCCCATGCCGAGATTGACGGCGATGATCGCCGCGAACTGGATCGGATCGACGCCCACCTTCAGCATCAGCGGCATCAGCAACGGCGAGGCAAGCAGGATGCCGCTCGCGTCGTCCATGAACATGCCGACGATCGCCAGGAACACGTTCGCCATGAGCAGCAGGATGATCGGGTTTTCGCTGACCGACAGGAACACCGACAGCATCTGCTGCGGCACGTTCTCCATCGTCCAGATGCGGGCAAGCATCGAGGCAAAGAAGATCATCAGCAAAAGCACGCCGGTGATCTGGCCTGCGCGCCAGATCACATTGCCGAGCTCGCGCCAGTTGAGATCCTTGTAGACGAACAGGCCGATGGGGATAGCGTAGAGCACGGCCACGGCCGCGGCTTCCGTCGGCGTGGTCACGCCACCATAGATGCAGCCGAGAATGACCACGGGCATCAGGAGCGCCAGCGTCGCGTGGCGCACGCGGCCGAAAAACTCGACGGCCACCTGCTTCAGCGGTGCGGGCTCCGGACGGATGATCGGCATGTTGCGCGTCAGCACGATGTTCCAAAACGCCATCAGGGCGATCAGCAGCAGCGCCGGAACGATCGGTGCGAGGAAGCAGGCAAGGATCGAGGTTCCCGTCACCCAGCCGAACAGGATCATCGAGGCGCTCGGCGGAATGAGCAGCGCGAGCACCGCCGACACGGCGACCAGCGTCGAGGCATAAGCGCGATCATAGCCGCGCTCGACCATGCGCGGCACCATGATGGTGCCGATCGCGGCAACGGCGGACGAGGCCATGCCGGAGATCGCGCCGAAGATCGCCGTCGTCACGATGACGACGCCGCCGAGCCCGAGCCTGGTGCGGCCGAACAGGGAGTCGGCGACGGCGACAAGGCGCTGCGCGATGCCGCCACGGCTCATCAGGCCGCCGGCAAGGATGAAGAGCGGAATGGCGACGATGACCAGGGAGCTGACCTTGGCGTAGCCGGTGCCGATCAGGAAGGCCGGAGCGCCGTAGTCGCCGAAGGTCATCAGCACGAGCACCGCGCCGGCAAAGCAGAGCGGAACGGGCACGCCGATCATCAGGAGCACGGTGAGAAGGAGCGCATCCAGCGCGACGAGCGTGCTCATTTGTCTTCTTCTCCGGAAAACAGGC
The DNA here is from genome assembly GCF_007829415.1 of Aminobacter sp. J44. Classification (NCBI taxonomy): domain Bacteria; kingdom Pseudomonadati; phylum Pseudomonadota; class Alphaproteobacteria; order Hyphomicrobiales; family Phyllobacteriaceae; genus Aminobacter; species Aminobacter sp. J44. The sequence goes on from NZ_VLJG01000021.1 coordinate 23,861, forward strand.
TGCGGATCGTGCCGAAGGCTTCAACGGTCCAGTAAAGGGTCATCAGGGCGAGCGTGATCGGCATGATCACGTGCACCCAGGCAAGGACGATGCCGGTGTCCGGCGACGTGCTGCCGCGCCTGAGCGAAAAATTGAAGTAGTCCCACGCCCAGACCGTCATCCAGCCGGCGATGACGACCGTGAGCACCGACGCCAGCACCTTCATGAAGCGGTTGACGGGACCGCGCGGTGCAAACAGCTCGACGAGGCTCGCCGAGATGTGGCCGCGTTCCCACGCGCCATGGGCCGAGCCGATGAAATACATCCACACGGCGGAGAAGCAGGCGATCTCCTCGATGCCGAGGATGCTGATGCCCATCACGTAGCGGGTGAAGACCTGCAGGCAGATGAGCAGTGTCAGCGCGACACCGCACACGACCAGAAGGATGCGCTGCAACTGGAGCGTCGCGTTCCAGACGGAAAGAGCCGGACCGCCAAGCCAGCGCGGCGTGTTGACCTGCTCGGTTTCTTCTTGCTCGGACATGAAAAGCCCCGGCTGCTCGGACGAATGCACGCGGCAAGCGCGTCGGAGAAATGCGGCTGCCCCCGCGCCAGGCGGAGGCAGCCGGTTTGCCTCAGAAAGGCTTATTCGAGGCCGAGGCCAGCCTTCAGCTGTGCGTAGCCCTCATCGCCGAGCTCGCCGGCGATCTTCGGCCAGACGTCCTTGCGCACCACGTCGGCGAACCTCTCGAGCGTTGCGTCGTCGAAGGTGATGACGTTGGCGCCGAGCTTGCGGAACTCTTCGAGCGCCGCCTCGTCAGCCTGCTTCACCTCGACCCAGCGCTTGGCCGAAAGCTCCTGCACGACTTCGCGCAGGGTGTTCTGGTCTTCCTCGGAAAGCTTTGCAAGGCTGTCGTCGGAGATCAGGAACCAGTTCGCCTCGAAGTGGTCGTTGTACTGCACCCAGGTCTTGGTGATGTCCTTGAAGCTCTCGAGCGCCATCGCCGCGGTGCCGCCGACCTGACCGTCGACGATGCCGGTCTGCATGCCGGTGTAGAGCTCGGCCCACGGCAGCGTGCCGGTCGCAAAGCCGAGACGCTCGAGCAGCGCCTGGTGCGTCGCACCGCCCGGCCAGACGCGAACCTTCAGGTCGTGCTTGGCATCCGGGTTGCCCGCGTCGTTGACGTCCTTGGTAAAGCCCGCGCCGCCCATGCCCTCCCCATAGACGCCGAGCACGGTGACGTTCATTTCCCTGGTCGCGCCGTTGATGATCTCGAACACGGCGCCGCCCGGCTTGTGCATTTCCTCGGCGCTCTCGTAGTTGGAGAACGCGTACGGGAACCAGGTGATGGCGACGCGCTTGTCGTCGAGCGCCGGCACCGGCTGCAGCGCCATGTCGACGACGCCCTGCATCAGCTGCTCATAGACCTCGGTGTAGTCGCCGAGCTGGTCGGACGGATAAACCTTGATGGTGACGCGGCCTTCGGTGCGCGCCTCGACTTCCTTCGCCAGCTCCTGGGCGGCGAGCTCACCCGGCGAGCCGGGGTGCTTCAGCGTCGAAAGACGAAGGGTTTCCGCATGTGCGGCAGAGCACAGCAGGGTTGCCAAGGCGGCAGTGGCCAGAACCTTGCGAGTAAAAGACATGGCGATCTCCAGCAGGAAGTAAGGAACTACACTGAAGCGGCCCCCCGGTTCCTCCCGTTTGGCCACCCTGAGGAGATTGAATGCCCACATGGTCAGTCAAGTCAACCGAATAAGTGGTTCTTGACCGTTTCGACCGGCGTGCTCCACAATTACCCTTGGGGAACCCAGAAGGTCGGACGGCAACATGGAACAACAGACTTCGGCGGAACGGGCATCGGTGAGGGCGCGGCAGCTGGCAATCCTGGAGAGGCTGTCGAGAGAAGGGAAGGTCACCGTCGTCGAACTCGCCGACTGGCTCGGCACGTCGCGCGAGACGGTACGCCGCGATCTTACCGCCCTTGCCGAACACGGCCTGTTGCGAAAGGTGCATGGCGGCGCGGTGCCGCTGCAATCGGCGCAGGAAGACCCTTTCCACTCGCGGCTTGAGCTCAACCGGGACGCCAAGCGCCGCATCGGCGAGCGCGCCGCCGAGCTATTCAACAGCGGCGACAGCCTCCTGGTGGATTCCGGCTCGACGACGATCCTGTTTGCCGAGGCGCTGTCCCGCAAGAGCGGCCTGACCATCATCACCAACTCGCAGCACGTCGCCCACGCCGCCAGCAAGGGCCCGGGCGAAAACAACGTGTTTCTGCTGGGCGGACACTATTATCCGGAAGGCGCGGAAACGCTCGGGCCGATCACCAACGACCAGATTCAGGCACTCAGCGCCGACCATGCGGTCCTCACCGTTGGCGCGGTGGATAATATCGGCCGCTTCATGGACTTCATGGCCGAGGCTGCTTACACGGCACGCGCGATGATCGCCCGCGCCCGCCAGGTCACGGTGCTGATCGACAGCTCCAAGATTGAAAAGGCTGCGCTTTTTCAGGTTTGCGCGGCCGACCAGGTGTCGCGCGTCGTCACCGACGCGCCGCTTCCCGCCGCGGTGATGACCAGCTTGGCCAGCGCGGGGGTCGAGGTCATCGTCGCCGAGAAGTGAATGCGGCATTCCCCGGTGTGAAGTTGGGGATTGACACCCTGACCGTTCAGTCATTGATAGTGGGCTCAAGCGACCGTTCGGTCATCAGCACGAGCTCACACCATGGCATCACAAATTCGCACTGAAACGGCAATCATCGGCGCCGGCATCGTCGGCCTGTCCTGCGCCCTCCGCCTTGCCGAGGCAGGCCACGACGTCACGATGATCGACCCGGCCGCGCCCGGCTCCGGCGCGTCCTACGGCAACGCATCGTCGATTTCGCCGCATGCCATCGGCCCGGTGGGTTCGCCCGCGGTGCTGAAGAACCTGCCGAACCTGCTCTTCAATCGCGAGAGCCCGCTGTCGATCCGGCTGCCCTACCTGCCGCTGCTGGCGCCCTGGCTGCTGCGCTTTACCGCCCAGTGCCTGCCGCAGGCCTATGAGCGCAATCTGCGCGCGATGGCCGAGCTGCAGACCCAGTCGAAGGCGGCCTGGTACGACCTGGCCGAGCGAGCGCCGCTGCGCGACCTCTTCATCGAGCGCGGCGTTCTTTATGCTTATGCCAACCAGGCAGCGTTCAGCGCCGCGCAAAAGGACGTCGCCCTGCGCCGCAGCTATGGCATCGAACAGAACGTGCTGACCCCGACGGAAGTGAAGGAGCTGGAGCCGAACCTTCCGGCCTGCGCCGGCGCCGTGCATCACGCAGGCAGCATCCATCTGAGCGATCCGGGCCTCGCCACCCAGCGCCTTGCGATTGCCGCCACCGAGCGCGGCGCGCGGCTCTTGACCGCCCGCGTCGACGGGCTTGTCCGCGAGAAGGACGGCGTTCGCCTTCACGCGCAGGACACCGTGATTCACGCCCGCCGCGTCATCATTGCCGCCGGCGCGCATTCGGCGGCGCTGGCGCGCCAGGCCGGAGATCGCATCCCGCTCGTTGCCCATCGCGGCTACCATGTCGAGTTCGACATGGAGGAGCTGCCAATCTCGCGCCCCGTCCACCGCACCCATCTCGGCTACTACATGACGCCGCTGGAAGGGCGGCTGCGCGCAGCGGGCACCGTCGAGCTTGCCTCGAACGAGGCCCCGCCATCGCAGCACCGCTTTGACCAGATCGAGCGCGGCACCCGCGAGACCTTTCCCGGCCTGCCGCCGGTTTCGCGGCGGTGGATGGGCCTGCGCCCAGCGCTGCCGGATTCGCTGCCGGTCATCGGCCCGTCGAGCGGCGGCGCCGACGTCATCTACGCCTTCGGCCACGGCCATGTCGGCATGACGCTCGGGCCAATCACGGCCCAGCTCATCATGGGGCTCATCCAGGGCAATACGGAGCCGGAAGTCCTGCGCCACTTCAGGCCCACTCGCTTCTAACCCGCCGGAGAACAGCGCCGCCGACGCATGAGGCTGCGGCGGCGTTTCAAGCCGTCATCGGCCTCCGCCTGCCGCCAGCGTTCTCGCGAAAAGCTCAGGGTCCACGTTGCCTCCGCTGGCAACGACGATGACGCTGTCGCCGGAGAGCTCTTGCCTGCGAAAGAGGGCGGCGGCGAGTGCGACGGCACCGCCGGGCTCGATCACCAGCTTGAGGTGGTTCGCGGCAAGCGCCATGGCCGCACGGACTTCGTCTTCCGTCACGGCAAAGCCTGTGCCGCACAGGCGCTTCATCACCGGGAAGGTGAGCTCGCCGGGCTTGGGTGTCACGATCGCGTCGCAGATGGTCGGCGCGTGGCCTTCGATGGCGAGGCGTTCGCCAGCTGCCAGCGAGCGTGCCGCGTCGTCATAATTTTGCGGCTCGCAAGTGTGGACGACGAAGCCCGGCGCCTTCTGCTCGAGCGCCAGCGCAATGCCCGCGGTGAGCCCGCCGCCGCCGCACGGCACCAGTACGTCGCACGCAAAAATGCCTTCTTCGCGCGCCTGCTCGGCGATCTCGAGGCCGACTGTGCCCTGGCCCGAAATCACCTGCTCGTCGTCGAACGGGCGGATCAGCGTCAGCCCGCGCTCGCGCGACAGCTTTTCGCCGATCGCATCGCGATCCTCGGTGTAGCGGTCATAGGTCACGATCTCGGCGCCATAGGCCCTGGTGTTTTCGAGCTTCGGCAGCGGCGCATCGCTCGGCATGACGATGAGCGCCGGGATGCCGTGCATCTTCGCCGCGAGCGCCACGCCCTGCGCGTGATTGCCGGAGGAAAAGGCGATCACGCCGCGCCGGCGCTGTTCCTCGGGAAGCGCGGAGATCGCCGACCAGCCGCCGCGGAACTTGAACGAACCGGTAAGCTGCAGGCACTCGGCCTTGACGTAGACGCGCCGGCCCGCGAGCGCGTCGAGCAGTGGCGCGCGCAACAGCGGCGTCCGCCGCGCCTTCCCGGCGAGCCTTCCCGCCGCTGCCTCAATCATCGAAAAATCAACCATTGTGGTTCCCCGGGTGCGACAGACCTGTTCATCTTTCGGGGGGACCTTACACGGTTTGGCGCGGGGCTGCTCCATCAACCCGGAGCCGGCCGGACGTTGCGCACAGCCCGAAAAGCGACAGGCGATGGCCGCTCGGCTGCATGTGCCTGCCTAGCATATATTAGTATCCACTTGTGGACTATGACGTGAGGGCAGGTGGCGGCTAGAAGCGCGGGGCTCAGGCAACGGGAGAGTGGGAATGGCATTAGCCTTTCCTGCTCGACCTGTCCTGCAGGAATGTCTGCCCCTGGAATCCTGTGCGGACTCTGCGCGCCCTACCGCCCGCTGCGGATGCCCATTGCGCGGTTCATCCGCGCCTCGATCTTCACCGTGATGAACTGCAGCACGATCACCAGCACCACGTAGACCAGCGCCGCGAGCACATAGGCGTCTAGGTTGCGGAAGGTGGAGGAGGCGATCATCTGCGCGTTGCGCATCAACTCCGTCACGCCGATCACCGAGGCGAGCGACGTGCCCTTCAGGATGATGATGAACTCGCTGCAGAGCGGCGGGAAGGCGATGCGAAAGGCCTGCGGCAGGATGATCCGGCGCATTGCTTTCGGATAGGTCATGCCGATCGAGCGCGCGGCCTCCATCTGGTCGGCTGGCAGCGACAGGATCGAGGCGCGGATGATTTCCGCGACATAGGCGCCGGCATTGACGGCAAGTGCGAGCGTCGCGGCAATGAAGCGGTTGTCGAGCGGCGAGAACAGCGCGATCAGCGCCGGGCTCTCGCTCGCCATCGCCCAGGCCGGAATGCCGAAATAGACGATGTAGAGCAGCACCAGCGGCGGCACCGCGCGGAACACCGCGACATAGGCGAGCGTCAGATATTTCAGCACCGGGTTCGACGACAGCCGGCCGATCGCGACGAGCACGCCGATCACCAGCGCCCCGGCCATGGCGGCGGCGGTCAGCCCGAGCCCGACGAGCGCGCCCTGCAGGTAGAGCGGCAGATACTGGATCGCGAACTCGATCATTTGCCGAGGCTCGCTTCCAGAAACGCCGCAATGCGCGGGGAGGGGGGAGCGGTGAAAAACTGTTCGGTCGGAAGGTCGGCGTGGATGCGCCCGCCCTCCATGAAGACGATGCGGTCGGCCGCCTCGCGCGCAAAACGCAGCTCATGGGTGACCACCACCATCGTCCGGTCCTCGTCGGCAAGCTTTCGCATGACGGCAAGCACCTCCCCGACGAGCTCGGGATCGAGCGCCGAGGTGGCCTCATCGAACAGGAGCAGGATCGGCTCCATGCACAATGCGCGCGCGATGCCGACGCGCTGCTGCTGGCCGCCGGAAAGCTCGGCCGGATAGCAGCTGGCCTTGTCCGCAAGGCCGACGGATTCAAGAACGCGCAGCGCCAGCTCTTCAGCGGCGCCGCGCGTTCGGGCGAGAACCTGCACCTGGCCCTCGGTCAGGTTCTCTATTACGGTTTTGTGGGGAAAGAGGGCAAAGCGCTGGAACACCATGCCGATGCGCTGGCGCATCCGGGAAAGCTCGCGGTCGGACTGCATCTTCCGCCCGGAGGGTGCCTCGCGATAGCCGATCAGTTCCCCATCGACCCGGACCTCGCCCCGGTCGTACGGGACGAGGAAATTGATGCAGCGAAGAAGGGTCGTCTTGCCCGAGCCGCTCGGCCCGACGACGGCGACGGTCTCGCCACGGCGGACGGTGAGGCTGATGCCGGACAGCACCTCATTGGCGCCGAAGGACTTGTGAAGCCCGGCGATCTGAAGAACGGGTATGCCATCCGTCTCGGCCAATGAGGGACCCTTCCTGCCGGTCCCGTCTTACTGCGGGATCGCGCTGGCGTTGCCGAACCACTTGACGGCAATCGCATTCAGCGTGCCGTCGGCCTTCATGGCGGCGATCGCCTCGTTGATCTGCTTGAGGCCCTCGGTGTCTGCCTGGCGCAGCGCGACGCCGTTGAGCTTCACGTCCTCGGTCAGCGGCTTCTCGACCACTTCGAGCTTGCCGGCGAACTGGTTGGCGGCAATGTACTGGCCGTTGACGCTTTCGACCACGACCACGTCGATGCGGCCGAGCATCAGATCGTTGTAGGCATCGACGACGGTGTTGTAGGTGGCAACGTTGGCGCCCTCGACGCCCTCGACCACGGTCGCGGCGGAGGTGGCTCCCTGAACGCCGACGCGGAGCGTCTTCAGGTCGTCAAGCGTGACGTCCTTCTTCTCGGCGCCGGCCTTCACGACCGCGATGATCGTCTGCTGCATGATCGGATCGGAGAAGGCGACGACCTTCTTGCGCTCGTCGGTGATCACCATGTTGGTGACGGCGTCGATCTTCTTTGCCTGCAGCGCCGGGATGATGCCGTCCCAGGCCATGCCCTCGTACTTGACCGGGATGTCGAGGTGCTTGCCGAGCTCCTCGACGAAGTCGACGTCGAAGCCGACCAGCTTGCCGCTCTCGTCCTGGAACGAGATCGGGCGGAAATGCGGGTCGGCGCCGGCGGTGAAAGACGTGAACTTTTCCTGCGCGTGCGCCGGCGCGGCCATTGCGGCGGCGATCAGGCAGGCGCCGGCAAGTCCGGCCAGTTTACGAAGTACCGAGTTCATGTCTTTCGTTCCCATTGATAGTGTTGTGCACCGGCGCGGCCAGCGTGACCATGATGGCCCGCGAGCCTGCCAGAACCTCGATTTCGTCGGCCGGCCCCACCACCGTTACCGAGTCGAACTGTTCGATGACCAGCGGCCCGGTCGCCTTCCAGCCGGACGGAAGATCCTCACGGCTGTAGACCGGGCATTCGGTCTCATTGTGTTCATCCAGCCATATTTTTCGCGTCGCGACCGGACGCGGCTCACTGTTCGACGCAGCTTCCTTAAGGGAAGCGAATTCAGCGCGTTGGCGGCTGATCTTGAGGCGCAGATTGACGAGTTCGACGGGCGCCGTGTCGGAGGCATGGCCGTAGCGCTTGCGGTGCTCGGCAATGAAGCGCAGGCGGGCGTCCTCGAGACCTGCAAGGTCGGCGCGGCCAAGCGGCACGGTGATCGTGTGCGACTGGCCGACATAGCGAAGATCGACCTGCCAGCGCGAGGCAAGTTCATCTTCGGCAAAGCCATCGGCGACGATGCGCCCGATGAGCTGGCCGGAGAGCTCGCCGGTAATGCCCGCGAATTCGTCGGCGGGGATCGTGCCGATCTGCTTCAGCCAGGTGCGCTGGGCGTCATAGGCGATGTCGACGCTGGCGATGCCATGCGCGGAGAAGACGCCGCAATAATAGGGGACCAGCACCTGCGGGATCGACAGCGCGCGGGCGACATCCAGCGCATGCAGCGCGCCGGCGCCGCCGAAGGCGACGAGCAGCATCTTTCTCGGGTCATCGCCGCGCTCGGTCGAGATCGCGCGCACGGCGCGAACTATATTGGCGGCGGTGACGCGCAGCACGCCGTGGGCGGCGCGCTGCCAGTTGGTGCCGAGCGGCCCGGCGAGTTCCTTCTCGATCGCGGCAATCGCGGCGGCGCGGTCGAGCGGAAATTGCCCGCCCAGCATGCTGCGCTCGCCGATGCGGCCAAGCGCGATGTGCGCGTCGGACACGGTCGGCTGCGTGCCGCCATTGCCATAGGCGACGGGACCGGGCTCCGAGCCTGCGCTGCGCGGGCCGACCTTGAGCAGACCGGTGGCATCGATATGCGCGATCGAGCCGCCGCCAGCACCGATCGTCTCAATCTCGGCAGAGGCAATCGCTACCGGATAGCCGCCGATGACGCGCTCGTCGGTGACGGTGATCTCGCAGTCGTGCAGCACGGCGAGATCCGAGCTGGTGCCGCCGACGTCGAGCGTCAGTACCGACTTGAAGCCGTGCTCAAGCGCGAGCTCGCGCGTGCCGACGACGCCGCCAGCCGGGCCGGACATGGCGCACTTGATCGGGAAACGGCCGGCTTCCTCGAAGGTCAGGCAGCCTCCGGCCGAACCCATGATGTAGGTTTTTGCGATGCCGCCGTCATTGACCTGCTTCAGGCCATCGAGGAAGCGGGACATCACCGGAATGGAAGCGGCGTTGAGCGCCGTCGCCGCGGTGCGCTCGTATTCGCGGAAGACGGGCAGAACTTCCGAGGAGATCGACACCGGCACGCCAAGGCTTTCGAGGCGCTCGCGCGCGGCCTTTTCATGGGCGGCGTCGACATAGGAATAGAGGAAGCTGACCGCGACCGCCTCGACGTTCTCGGCGCGCAACGTTTCCACCACGCGGTCGACCGCCTCGATGTCGAGCGGCTTCAGCACCTCGCCGGTGTGGTCGAGACGCTCGGGAATGTCGAAGCGCAGATTGCGCGGCGAGACGACCGGCGCGCGGCGCTTGTGCAGGTCATAGGAGGAGGGGCGCGTCATGCGCGCGATTTCCAGCACGTCGCGGAAACCTTCGGTGGTCAGCACCGCGGTGCGCGCGAGCTGGCCCTCGAGCAGGGCGTTGGTGACGACGGTGGTGCCGACGACCAGCGACTGGATGTCGGAGAGCGTTGCGCCCATTTCGCCGGCGAGCGAGCGGAGAGCCGCGAAGATGTCCTCGCCCTGGCGGCCCTTGCGGTGCAGCACCTTGGAGATGCGGGTTTCGCCCGAAACGGGATTGGCGAGCACGATGTCGATGAAGGTGCCGCCGACGTCGGCTGCTGCGAGAAGGTGTGCCATGCTCACGCCCTCCCGGCGGCCGCGCGCCGCATGCCATAGCCGAACAGTTCGTCCTCGGCCGTGAGGGCAGGGGAGCGTTCCGCCGCCTTGCCATAGCCGCCGCCGCCCGCCGTTTCGATGGTGACGAGCGAGTTGGCGTCGACCGAGGCTGCGGTAAAGCGCTTCACGTCCTGAACGCGGCCATCGGCGTGCTCAATGGTTGCGTGGGTCGGGCGGCCCGGCTCGCCGCCATAAAGGCCGCTCGGGCCGTTCGACGGCATGCTGATCTGGAACGAGCAGCGCACGGGCGCGAGCATGCGGAAGGCGCGGCGCAGGCCGAAGCCGCCGCGGAATTTGCCATCGCCGGCCGAGCCCTCGACCAGCTCATAACGTTCGATGCGTACGGGAAGGCTGGTTTCCAGCACCTCGACCGGCGTGTCGTGCAGGTTCGCGACCGGCGGGATCATGCCGCTTTCGCCATCGGCCACGGCACTGGCGCCCGAGCCGCCGCCAAGCGCCTCACCATAGGCGAACAGCCGGTCCGTGCGCGGGTGAAAGCCGCCGAAGGAAAAGACGCCGCCGCCGCCGGTGCCAGCCAGCACCAGCTCCGGCACGATGTCGGCCAGCGCCGTCATCATCGCGTCAAAGGTGTGGTAGGAGACCTGCGTTGCCGCCGAGATCGCGCAAGGATAGCGCGGATTGACGATGGTGCCTTCCGGCGCCACCACGTCGATCAGCCGGTAGAGGCCGGCATTGGCCGCAATTCCTTCCGCAATCGAGATGCGGACTGCCATGTAGACGCTGGCGAGCGTGTTGGAAAAGCACGAATTGAACGGGCTCGGCGTGTGGCCGCCGGTGCCGGTGAAGTCGACGACGAGGCGGTCGTCCTTCTTCGAGACGGCAACGCGGATCGGAATGCCCTCGCCGCCAAAATCGGCATGAGCGAGACCTTCCCAGACGCGCTCGGGCAGGGCTTCGAGCCGCTTGCGGAACGCCTTTTCGGAGAGGCCGATGATCTGCGCGATCGCGAAGTGGAGGTCGGTGGCGCTGTGCTTTTGCGCCATTTCGTCGATGCGGTTCTGCGCGACGGTGACGGAGGCGATCTGCGCGCCGAGGTCGGCGCGGCGCTCTTCCGGCAGGCGGGAATTGGCGCAGATGATGCGTTCGATGCCTGCATTGAGCACGCCGCGGTCGACCAGCTTCACCGGCGGAATGCGCAGGCCTTCCTGAAAGATCTCGGTGGCATCCGCCGGCATCGAGCGCGGCGCCATGCCGCCGACGTCGGTGTGATGCGCCATCGAGGCGGCAAAGCCGACCAGTTCGCCGCCGACGAACAGCGGCCCCGCGACGATGAAGTCCGGCAGGTGGTTGGCGCCATGATACGGATCGTTCGCCAGGAACACGTCGCCCGGCTGCATCTGTGCAACGTCGAACTCGCGCAGGATGTGCAGCATCGCCTCAGCCATGACGCCGAGATGGATCGGAATGTGCTCGGCCTGCACCGCCATCTCGCCGTCGCGGCTGTAGAGGCAGCAGGAGCAGTCGCGCCGCTCCTTGATGTTGGGCGACTGGCTCGACCGGATCAGCCCCTCGGCCATTTCCTCGCAAACCGACTGCAGGCCGCTGCGGATCAATTCGATCTCGATAGCGTCCAGCGGGCTGGATGCTTCCTGCGCACGTGCTACAAGGTCGAGATCAGCGGTTCGCATGGTTAGTGCTGGCTTCCGGGGGCTGTAACCAGCATTAGGCCCGCTGCGACGCCACTTCAATGCAGGAATGGTTCACATATATGGACGCACAAGTCAAAAGCGCGGTCCGCATCCTCGAAATTCTTGAGCTGCTCGGGCGCGCAACGCGCCCGTTATCGCTGAAAAACATCATGGATGAGCTGGGATATCCGAAAAGCAGCACGCATCTGCTCATGCAGACGCTGGTGGAGCGCGGCTATGCCGTTCGCGATGATGAACACCGCTTTTCGCTGAACCCCGACCATCGCAACGGGCCGGGTTGGGTCACTGGCCCGCATGCGCGCCTGCTGCAGGTCGCCGCCCCGATCATCGAGAGCCTGCGCAACGCCACCGGCGAGACGATCATGCTTGGCGTTCTCAATCGTGACCTTCGCATGCAGACGATCAAGATCGCCGTCGGCCCGCAGGCAATCCGCTACGATTCGCCGCTTTCGGGCGGCAGCGTCCCGTCCTACTGCTCGGCGATGGGCCGGATGCTTTTGTCGGCGCGCCCGCAGCGCGACGTCGACCGCTATCTGTCGAGCGAGCGCATCATTTCCTACACGCCCTATACGGTGATCGACCGCGCGGCGATCCGCCAGCTGATCGCGCAGGCGGCGAAGGACGGCTACTCGATCTCCGACCAGGAGCTCGACATCGGCGGCTCGGGAATCTCCGCCCCTGTCTTCAATGCCGCCGGCGAAGTCTTCGCCGCGCTCAACGTCGCCGCCGTTTCCAGCCGCTTCGTCTTCAACCGCGACAGCTACATCGAGGAAGTCGTCGCCCACGCGAAGGAACTGAGCGACCGCCTCGCCCAGCCGCTGGCCGGGTGAGCCGCAGACAAGGCAAGGGCAGGGCGGTCCCTCTCCTGTCCTTCACCGCATCGTCCGCCGCCTCCACCACGCGCCACCCTCCCGTAGTTGACTAGTATGGCAGTGTGCTTCATGGTTTGATCCGAGGAGCGCGAGATGCACGACGTGATGCGAAGGGGATGGACGCTTGACCAGGGGGCGCCGCTGGCGCCGCAGCTCTACCGCATCCTGCGCCAGCGCATCATTTCTGCTGACCTCACCCCTGGCTCGCGCATCTCCGAAGCCGAAATCGCCGCAACCTATGCGCTGAGCCGCCAGCCGGTGCGCGAGGCCTTCATCAAGCTCGCCGAGGACGGCCTGCTGGAAGTGCGCCCGCAGCGTGGCACTTACGTCCGCAAGATCTCGACCGCCGCCGTCAAGGACGTGCGCTTCGTGCGCGAGGCGATCGAGGCTGACATCGTCGCCCTTCTGGCCGACAATCCCGACCCCGCGCTGGTGCGCGAGCTGGAAAGCCAGCTGCGCGAGCAAAAGGAAGTCGCCGAGAGCGAGGCGAGCCGCTTCATCGTGCTTGACGAACGTTTCCACCGCACGCTCGCCGAAGCTGCCGGCAAGGCCTACGCCTGGAAGGTGATCGAACAGGTGAAGGGCCAGATGGACCGGGTGCGGTATCTGAGCGCCCTGCAGTTCCCGATGCGCGACCTCGTCGCCCAGCACTCCGACATCGTCCGCTCCATCGCCCGCGGCGATCCGGGCGCAGCGTCAGCCGCCATGCGCGTGCATTTGCGAAAGATCCTCACCGATCTTCCGGCAGTCGCCGCGGCGCGGCCGGACTTCTTCGATACCGGCACCTGAAACTGCCGAAACCTGAAATGTCACAACCCCAGGGAGGAAAGGTAATGCGACACTTCAGCAGACTGACGAAAGTGATGATCGCCGGCGTCGCCGGCCTGATGCTCGCGGGCCAGGCGATGGCACAGGAGCTGACGCTCAAGCTCGGCCACCTCGCCAACGAGCAGAACTCCTGGCACAAGGCCTCGCTCAAGTTCGGCGAGGAGCTGAAGACCCTCACCAATGGCCGCATCGCTGTCGAGGTCTATCCCAACGACTCGCTCGGCCGCGAGATGGACCTCATCAACGGCATGCAGCTCGGCACCGTCGAAATGACGATCACCGGCGAGAGCCTGCAGAACTGGGCGCCGATGGCAGCGCTGCTGGCGCTGCCCTACGCCTACAAGTCGCTCGAGGACATGGACGCGATCGCCGGAGGAGAGCTCGGCAAGAAGATCGAGGCCGAGATCATTGAAAAGGCGCAGGTTCGCCCGATCGCCTACTTCGCCCGTGGCCCGCGCAACCTGACGTCCAATCGCGCGATCACGTCGCCGGCTGAGCTCAACCGCCTGCGCATGCGCGTACCGAACGTGCCGCTGTTTGTCGACGTGTGGACCGCGCTCGGCGCGCAGCCGACGCCGATGGCGTTCTCGGAAGTGTTCACCGCCCTGCAGAACGGCACCATCGAGGGCCAGGAGAACCCGCTGGCGCTGATCCAGTCGGCCTCGTTCAACGAGGTGCAGAGCCACGTGAACCTCACCGAGCACGTCCGCTCATGGATCTACCTCACCATCGCCGAGCAGGTCTGGCAGAAGCTGTCCGAGGAGGACAAGGGCCACGTGATGGAGGCGGCCAAGCGCGCGCAGGAATTCGAGCGCCAGCAGTTCCTGCAGGATGAGGACGCAATCCGCGCCGACCTCGAAAAGAAGGGCATGACCTTCGTCGAGGTCGACCAGATGGCCTTCGCCGATGCCGCGCGCCAGCCGGTGATCGACAGCGTCTCCGAGGAGCTGCGCCCGATCGTCGAGGAAATCTTCAACCGCTGACGGCGGCACAAAACCGCTCCAGCTGAAACCTGCGGCGGCGCAGCCCGTGCTGCGCCGCGCCAGCGATGAAGGGCACCACCTGCCATGCGCGCACTGGCCTTGTTTACCAGGCTCATCTCTTCGCTCAGCCGGCTCGGCGTCGGGCTCGCGTTTTCGCTGCTGATCGTCGTCGTGACGATCCAGATCGTGACGCGCAGCTTCGGCTTCCACTCGCCGGTCTGGACCGAGGAGGCCTCCCGCTACCTGCTGCTCTACATGACCGCCTTCGGCGTCGGCCTGTCGCTGCTGACGGGCGAGTTCGTCAATGTGGACCTGTTGCAGGAATCCTTGTCGGAGCGCACATCGTGGTGGATGCGGCTCTTTGCCAACATCCTCACGGCAGTGATGGGTGCCGTGATGGTCTTACCCGCCTGGCGCTTCACCGCGATTGGCGCCATGCAACGCTCGCCCAGCCTGCGCTGGTCGATGGACTACATCCACGCCAGCGTTCTCGTCCTGGCGATCCTGCTGTTCCTGTTCGCCATGACCCGCGTCATCGGCATGCTTGCCGGTCTTGATGACGGCCGCCCTCGGCCGACGGAGGAAAACTAACCGATGGATCTCTTCCTTCTCGTCGTCACCTTCGCTGCCACCCTCGCGCTCGGCGCGCCGGTCGCGGTGTGCCTGGGGCTGTCGTCGCTTGCCTACATCCTCGCCGCGGGCCTGCCGGTCGTCATCATCCCGCAGCGCATGTATGCGGGCATGGACGTCTTCGTGCTCCTGTGCATTCCCGGCTTCATTCTCGCCGGTAACCTGATGAATTTCGGCGGTGTCACCGAGCGCATCATCCGCTTCGCCAATGCGCTGGTCGGCTGGATGCGCGGCGGGCTCGCCATGGCGAACGTCGCCGACTCGATGATGTTCGGCGGCATTTCCGGCACCGCCGTCGCCGACGTCGCCGCCACCGGCTCGGTGATGATCCCCGGCATGAAGAAGTCGGGCTATCCGGCCGACTTCTCCGCCGCCATCACCGCCGCCTCATCGACCGTCGGGCCTATGATCCCGCCGAGCGTGCCGATGATCATCGTCGGCGCGCTCTCCGGCATGTCGGTCGGCCAGCTGTTTCTCGCCGGTGCCGTGCCCGGCGTGCTGATGGGCATCGGCATGGGCATCACCTGCTATGTGCTCGCCGTGCGCCGCAACTATCCGCGTCAGCCCTGGCAGGGGGTAAGCGAGCTGATCGCCTCGTTCTTCTCCGCCTTCTGGGCGCTCGCCATGATTGGCCTCATCATCGGCGGCCTGATGTCGGGCATCGCCACACCCACCGAGACCGCGATCGTCGCCTGCATCTACGCCTTCATCGTCGGCGCCTTCGTCTACCGCGAACTGCCGATCCGCGCCGTGCCGAAAATCATCGTCAACAGCGCGGTCTCGTCCGCCGGCATCCTCGCCCTCGTCGGCTTTGCCAACGTGTTCGGCTCGATCCTTGCCTCCGAGCGCATCCCGCAGATGCTGGTGAACGCGGTGCTGTCGGTCACCGACAACAAGTACCTCGTCATCCTGCTCGTCAACTGCCTGCTGCTCATCGTCGGCATGTTCATGGAGACGATTGCGGCGCTCATAATCCTGTTCGTGCCGCTGCTGACGCTGGCGACCAGCGTCGGCATCGACCCGCTTCATTTCGCGACCTTCGCGGTGCTGAACCTGATGATCGGCCTGTGCACGCCGCCGATCGGCGTGTGCCTGTTCGTGGCGGCCAATATCGCGCGCATTCCGCTGATGCCGGTGATCCGGGCGGTACTCCCGTTCCTGATTTCCAACATCATCGTGCTGTTGCTGGTATCCTACTATCCGCCCTTCGCCACATGGCTGCCGACGACGCTGATGGGAAACTAAGGAGGAGCCGATGAAGACCCGTGTCTGCAGGCTCTATGGCCAACGCGAGCTGCGCGTCGAGGAAATGGACGTGGCCGCGCCGGGGCCCGGCGAGGTGCTGGTCGCGATCGGGGCAGGGGGGATCTGCGGCTCGGACCTTCACTATTTCCAGGACGGCGGCTTCGGGCCGATCCGGGTGCGCGAGCCGATCATTTTGGGCCACGAGATCGCCGGCACGGTGCAGGCGGTGGGGGAGGGCGTCGATCGCGTCTTCCCGGGCGACCGCGTAGCGGTAAACCCGTCGCGGCCCTGCAACGACTGCCGCTTCTGCCGCGAGGGGCTGCGCCAGCATTGCCTCAACATGCGCTTCTTCGGCTCCGCGCTGCGCTTCCCGCACGAGCAGGGCGGGTTTCGCGATCTCCTGGTCGCGCAAGACTTTCAGTGCGAAAGGATCGGGCCGCGGACGAGCCTGGCGGAAGCCGCGGTCGCCGAGCCGTTTGCCGTTTGCCTGCATGCCCGCAGCCGCGCCGGCGACCTGTCGGGCAAGAGCGTGCTGGTGACCGGCGCCGGGCCAGCCGCCGCGCATGCGGGGGCTGCCGAGATCGTCGTCACCGACCTGCAGGACGCAGCGCTCGCAATCGCCTCGCGCATGGGCGCGACCACGACCGTCAATGTCGCGGCCAACCCCGACCTCCTCGATCGGTACAAGGCCGAAAAGGGCCAGTTCGACCTGGCTTTCGAATGTTCGGCGGCGGCACCCGCGGTGCACACGGCAATCGAATGCGTGCGCCCGCAAGGCACGATCGTTCAGCTTGGCGTGGCCGGAGACCTGCCGGTACCCGTCAACATGCTGGTCGGCAAGGAGATCAACCTGATCGGCTCGCACCGCTTCGACGCGGAGTTTGGCGAGGCAGTTCGGCTGATCGACAGCGGCGCGATCGACGTGAAGCCGATCATCACGGCGAGCTATCCGCTCGAAGATGCGCTCGCCGCCTTCGAGATCGCCGGCGACCGCTCCCGCGCCGTCAAGGTGCAGCTCACATTTGCGGAAACTGCCGCGTAAAGAATCGGCCGGGGCAGGCAGCCCGCCCCGGCCAAAGCTCACTTATTCAACGCATTTGAAGCTCGAGGCCGCGTTGACGTCGCCCGACTGGTATTGCGGCCAGGTCGGGTAGAGGCAGAGCGGGCGGGTGACCTCGCCGCTCTTCGACTGGTTGACGAGCTCGCCCGGCGCCTCGCCATTCTCGACCCACTTTTCCAGCGCGCTGAACAGGTCGGACTGGTTCGGCATGCCTTCCGGCCCGACGCCCGCATGGTTGATCGACGGGAAGATGTAGAAGCGGGCGAAGCTGTCGACCTTGTCCTTGCCGAGCTTCTCGTTAACGCGCTTCCAATAGGCGGCAACCTCGGCCGGCGGCACTTCCGAGGCACCGCCCGCATAGAGGATCATCTTCGCGCCCTTATCCGCGAGCGCCGACAGGTCAGGGTTGGTCGCATCAAGGATCTTCGACACCTCGAGGATGCGATCGCGCAGCGCCGGATCGTTGGGGTCGAAATCGAGCGAGTTGGCGTTGACGTCCTGCCGGATCATGAAGCGGTGGTAGCCGTCGCCGAGGCTGTAGACGTAACTGTCATTGCCGCCATTGTTGGGCGCCGGCACCGACGGCTGCGGCCGCGAGCCAGCGAAGCTGCCGTGCCACGAGACGTTGCCCCACGGATAGCCGGCATGCCCCGTCAGGCCGTTGGAGAGCTCATAGTCGAGCTTCACTGGCCGGGCGACATTATTAACAGCTTCGAGCTGCGCCTCGGTGAGGCAGCCTTCTTTTTTGTCGTCCGTGCACAAGAGCGTCGACAGGTCCGGCTGGCAGCCCTCGAAATTGGCGATCCAGTTGTCCTCCAGCCCGTCGAGCGGATCGCACTGGCGGTAGACTTCCTTCGTCACCACCTCGGCAAGTTCGGGCGAGACCCAGCCGGCGCCGCCATTCTTGTAGAAACCAGTCGACGACTGCAGGTGCGCCATCTTGAGGCCGGTGAGCGCCGCGACCGGATCGCCGACCAGGATGCCGTCATAGTCCTGCGGATGGTCCTGCGCGGCGACCATCGCCTCCTTGCCGCCCTGCGAGAAGCCGACGAAATATTTCAGCTTGGGCGCCGAGCCATAGTGCGTTTCGATGATCTTCATCGCCGCGACATAGGTCTCGTTGACCGAATAGCGGGCGTAGCGCTCGAAGGCCTCCTTGTTGAGCGCGAACGAGGCGCGGCGCGGGTCGAGATCAGGCCCGTAGGGCAGGTCGCTCGCATCGTGGCCGGAATCGCCCGAGAAGGTCGCATAGCCCTTGTGTGGAAATTCCTTTGCCGCCTGCTCGGTCTGCCAGCGCCCGCCCACCTGCGGCGGGATCACGCCGTTGAAGCCGCCGCCGCCGAACTGCACCGACTTGCCGTTCCACTCGACGGGAAGCACCACACGCATCTTGATCGGCCAGCCATCGGTTGTCTTCGGCGGCACTTCGGCCATCACCTCGCAATGGGCGGGCGCCGCCTCACTTGCCTCATTGAGCGAGGCCGACACGACCTTCACGCCGTCGAGCGTGGCCGACGGCAGTGCCTCGCACGCAACCTCCGCCGCGGCCGGAAACGCGGTCCCAGCCATGAGGACCCCGAGCAGCGTCACATAACGCGCTTTCATCAATCACTCTCCCTTTCCCTCCGTCGCCCCGCCTCCACGGGGATCGACTCAACCGGCACTGCCGGAAAGAGAAGGATAGGACTGATAAATAACATGTTCAACAGACGGACAAGTGATCCACACCTGCGCTGAGTCGGCCGTTTGCGAGCCCGGATTGATCTGCTCTCATGATGTGCCGCTCGCGGCGCCCCTCTGCACCATCCCCAGCTTTGCTGCCCCGATAACGCTGCGTCATGCTTCGCCGCCGAACTGCCATGCTTGACAAAATGCACTGTAAGATATCACATGGAATATATAACACGCCGAGACACAAGAGCGTGGACGAGAACGAGGGGCACGAATGGAGAATCCGGGACAGAACCCGCAGCCTCCGCCGAAGCCGCTGCCGCGACTGGGCGAAGAGCATTTGACCTGACGAACCGCACCAGCCTGCCGGGCGTGCGCGCCAGCACCAGTGACTTCGCCGGTTGCGCGCCGCGCGACGCGCTGGCTTCCGGCGGCGGGTCCTGAGATTTCCGTGCAGGCGAGCGGCCAGGCGCATCCGGCCTGATGCCCACGCAGTGCCGTCCAACTCCGTCCAGCGCTGACCAAAAGATTCCGCGGCCCGTATCGGGACGCGGCGATACCTGAAGCTTTGAATAACAAGGGGAATAACATGAAGATGATTTTGACCGGCGCGCTCGCTGCGCTGATGAGCACGTCGGCAATGGCCGGCCCGCTGATGAGCGAAGGCAAGATCGGCTTCGCAGCTGACTTTGCCGCCGCGCCCAACCAGTTCATCCGCACCGACGGCACGATGGACGGCCTCAACGTCGACATGTGCGGCGAGATCGGCAAGCGCCTCAACCTCGAGGTCGAGTGGACCAACCTCGCCTTCCCCGGCCTCGTTCCGGGCCTGCAGGCCGGGCGTTTCGACAGCCTCTGCACCGCGATCTTCATCAACCCCGAGCGCCTGCAGATCATGAACATGATCTCCTACGTGCAGTGGGGCGAGGGCCTGATGGTGCCGAATGGCAACCCGGCCGGCATCTCCTGCGAGGCGAAGATCGGCGTGCCCGAATCCTATGAGGCCTGCTTCGACGGCCTTGCCGGCAAGGCCGTGTCGGTCGCCGCTGGCGGCACCACCAACAAGAACCTCGTCGCCCAGAGCGAGCGCATGGTCGCCGCTGGCCTTGCCGCCATCGACATCCGCGCCTTCGACTCCAACTCCGAGGCAATTCAGGCCGCCGTCGCCGGCCAGGTCGACGCCGCTTACCTGAACGCCCCGCAGGCCGCCTACTACATCAAGACCAGCAATGCGCCGTTCGAGATGGCCTTCACCGGCAACGCGGCCAACAAGCTCGCCATCACCACGATGAAGGACAATGTCGAGCTCGCCGGGATGATCGTGAAGGCGCTCGAGGAGATGAAGGCTGACGGCACCTACCTGCAGATCATCGAGAAGTGGGGCGTTGCCCCGGTCGACTCCTTCGTCCTCAACCCGAACTGAGCCTAAGCGGCATCGATGCATTTCTCGCTAGAGACATTCCTCCACTATCTGGTGCAGCCACGGTTTGCGACCGTGGCTGGCGTCACCCTGCTGGTTGCGATCGCCGCGCAGGCGATCGGCACGGTGATCGGCCTGGGTCTGGCCCTGTGCGCGCTGTCGCGCTTTCGCGTGCTTCGCGCCTTCTCGGCCGCGTGGGTCTGGCTCTGGCGAGGAACGCCGCCGCTGGTGCAGCTTTTCCTGCTGTATTTCGGCCTGCCGCAGCTCGGCATTCGCCTCGGCGTGCTGGAGGCAGGCCTTATCGGCCTTGGCTGCTATTCCGGCGCCTACATGTCGGAGATCATCCGCGGCGCACTGCAGAGCGTGCCGTCGGACCAGATGCAGGCCGCCCGCGCCATGGGCATGAGCTGGCTCGGCGCCATGCTGCACGTGATGCTGCCGCAGTCGATCCGGCTGATACTGCCTGCCTTCGGCAACGAATTTTCGTCGATGATGCGCACGACCTCGATCCTGTCGGTGATCTCGTTCGGCGAGCTTTTGCGCGTCACCCGCCTTGCCATCAACGAAACCTACGCTGTCATCGAGCTCTACGCCGTGGCCGCCGTCTGGTACCTGCTGATGTATTCCGCATGGATCGTCGTGCAGCGCCAGCTCGAGCGCTACGCCGCCACCGGCAGCGTCAAACGCAATCTCACCGCCGACCCGGCGGGGAAGACGACCTGAACCAGCGACCATCGCGGAGACTTTCATGAAAACCGTAATTCTTTTCGGCGTCGGAGCCATGGGCGGCCGCTTGCTGCGCGTGCTCGAGAACGACTATCCGGGCATCGAGATCGTCGCCGCGGTCGACAACGATGCGGCCAAGACGGGCAAGACCCTCGCCGAGGTGACCGGCTTTGCGCGTTTCGGCGGCGTCAAGATCGCGGCCGACCTCGACAGCGCGCTGGCGGGTCTTGCTGCCAAGCCGGACGTTCTGGTCCACATGACCGAGTCCAAGCCGCACCTCATCAAGGAGCAGCTGCTCGCCGCGCTCAACGCCGGCCTCAACGTCGTCTCGGCCGCCGAGTCGATGTTCTATCCGGGCCTGCGCTATGCGGAGTTCACCGCCGAGCTCGACGCAGCCGCGAAGGCGAACGGCGTTTCGATCACCGGCACCGGCATCAACCCCGGCTTCTCCTATGACGTTCTGCCGCTGATCCTCGCGCGCGGCACCAGCGCCGTTACCCATGTCGAGATCTACCGCTGCATCGACGTCACCGGCACCGGCCCCGGCGACATCGAGCATGTCGGCTATGGCCTGACGCCCGAGGAGTTCAACAAGCGCATCGAAGACGGACGCGTCGAAGGCCATATGGGCGCGCCGGAGTCGCTGACCCGTCTTGCCGACTACCTCAACCTCGAGATCGACGAGATCACCGAGGCCTGGGACCTCGAGACCGCCGACTTCGACGTCGACAGCGGCGATCCGACCCCGGCATCCTGCCCCCCGGCCGCGTCATCGGCATCACCCAGCGCGCCCGCGCGCTGTGCAAGGGCCAGGAAGTCATGCGCACGTCGCTGGCGATGTACTACCAGCCGGAAAAATTCAATCTCGTTGAGGAAGACCGCATCGAGATCGAAGGCGCGATGCCGGTGAAGATGTCGATCAAGCCGGCCATGCAGTCGCTGTTCGGCGCGGCCAACATCGTCGCCAACACGATCGTCCCGGTCGCCGACGCAGCGCCGGGCCTTCTGTCGCCGCTCGACCTGCCGACCGGCGGCACCGAGCGCGCAGCTTCCCGCTATGTCGTCGACAAGTCGCGCACGGCAAAGCCGGGCTACCTGCCTGTGACACGAAAGGGCTGATTTCGTGGCCTTCGACGCGGACGTATTCCTCAGCATCCTGCAGTCGCCTCTGCTGCTGAAGGCTGCATGGGTTACGGTGTGGGTGGCGGTTGTCGCCCAGGCCGTGGGCACGATCCTTGGCTTCGTGCTGGCGGGAATGCTCGCCGCGCCGAAGGTTTTGCGCTGGCCGGCGCTGGTTTACATCTGGGTGTTCAAGGGCACGCCCCTTCTCGCCCAGATCCTCTTCTTCTACTCGGCCCTGCCGCAGATGGGCATCACGCTCAGCCTGGTGGCAACGGGCCTGCTGGCGATGGGCCTCAATGAGGGCGCGCGCATGGCCGACATCGTGCGCGGCGGCCTGATGGCCGTCTCGCGCGACCAGCGCGAGGCCGGGCTTGCGCTCGGCCTCTACCCGTCGCAGATCTTCCGCAAGGTGGTGCTGCCGCAGGCGATGCGGGCGATCATCCCGCCGCTCGGCAACAATTTCAGCTATATGATCAAGGCGACGTCGCTCTTGTCGGCGATCTCGTTCGCCGAACTGCTGCGCGTCTCGCAGCAGCTGGCCCAGTCGACCACGCGCGCGCTGGAAGTCTATCTCGTCGCCGCGATCTGGTACCTCGTCATCCTTACGATCTGGAACGTCATCCAGGGCCGCATCGAAAAGGCAGTGGCGCTGAAGACGTCGAGCGCCGTCACCGCCCCGCCCCCCATTGTCGAGCGCGAGGTCGTGCGCGCCGTGCCCGCTCCGGATGCGCCGTCCGTCCGCGAGCCGGTGATCGTCGCGAAGAACCTGAACCGCAGCTTCGGTCCGGTGAAGGGCCTCGACAATGTCTCGCTCGCCATCGGCAAGGGCGAGGTGGTCGTCATCCTCGGTCCGTCCGGCTCGGGCAAGAGCACGCTTCTGCGCGCGCTCAACTGGATCGAGCCGGCCGACACCGGCGACGTTCTGATCAACGGCGAGAGCCTGCCGTGGAAGGATGCCTCAGCACGCATTCGCCGCTCCGAGCGCGAACTGGACAAGCGCCGCCGCCGCCTCGGCATGGTGTTCCAGAGCTTTGCGCTGTTCCCGACCATGACGGCGCGCGGCAATGTCTCCTTCGGTCCCCGCAAGCTGCTTGGCGTGGCGAAGGCTGAAGCAAACCGCACCGCCGACGAACTGCTCGCCAAGGTTGGCCTCGCCGACAAGGCGAATTCCTATCCGATCGAGCTTTCGGGCGGCCAGCGCCAGCGCGTCGCGATTGCCCGCGCGCTCGCCATGAACCCCGACGCGCTTCTGTTCGACGAGCCGACTTCGGCGCTCGATCCGGAATCGATCGGCGGCGTGCTTGCCGTGATGGCCGACCTTGCAGGCCGCGGCATGACCATGGTGATCGTCACGCACGAGATCGGCTTTGCCAGCCGCATTGCCGACCGCATCGTCTACATGGAGCGTGGCCGCCTGCTGATGGATCTGCCGCGCGAAGAAGCCTTCAGCGACAGGGCGCCGGATTACTTCCGCGCCTTCATCGCCCGGTCTTAAGATTGGCGACGCCGAGGAGCCTGACATGAACTCCCAGAACGCACACCTCACCGCCATCGAGATCGAGGGCCTGTCGAAGTCCTACGGCAGTTTCGAGGTGCTCAAAAACATCAGCCTGTCCGTGAAGAAGGGCGAGAAGATCGTCATCTGCGGCCCGTCGGGCTCCGGCAAGTCGACGCTGATCCGCTGCATCAACCAGCTTGAAAGCCACGACCGCGGCCGCGTCGTCGTGCTCGGCACCGAGCTCGGCCACAAGCGCTCGCAGACCTACCAGATGCGCCGCAAGGTCGGCATGGTGTTCCAGCACTTCAACCTGTTCCCGCACCTGTCGGTGCTGGAAAACTGCACGATGGCGCCGATGCTGACGCACAAGGTGCCGAAGGCGGAGGCGGAAGAGACGGCGCGGAAATACCTCGACAAGGTCCGCATCCTCGAACAGGCGAGCAAGTATCCCGGCCAGCTTTCGGGCGGCCAGCAGCAGCGCGTCGCCATCGCCCGCGCGCTGTGCATGCGCCCGGAAGTGCTTCTATTCGACGAGCCGACCTCGGCGCTCGATCCCGAGATGGTCGGCGAGGTGCTGGACGTGATGGTGAACCTTGCCTCCGAAGGCATCACCATGCTGGTCGTCACCCACGAGATGGGATTTGCCCGCCGCGTTGCCGACCGCATCGTCTTCATGGACAAGGGTCAGAACGTCGAGGAAGCGGCGCCGGACAGCTTCTTCAGCAATCCGGCCAGCGATCGCGCGAAGAAATTCCTCGCCGAGATCCTCGACCACGCGGCGTGAGGATGGGCTACTTCTCCGTAAAGGCCCGCGACATGCTGTCGGTGATCGGCTTGACGAGGTAGCTGAAGAAGGTGCGCTCGGCGGTCTGGATCATGATCTCCGCCGGCATGCCGGGCATCGGCGAGAAGCCGGGGATTTTTGACAGTTCCTCGCCCGGCAGGCTGATGCGCGCGACATAGACTTCGCCGGGGCCGTTGGCGCGCTCGTCCTGCAGCGCATCGGCCGAGACATAGAACACCTCGCCTTCAAGCACCGGCGTCGTGCGCTGGTTGAGGGCGGTGAGCCGCACCGTCGCCTTCTGGCCGGTCGACACGCTGTCGATGTCGTTGCGTGGAATGTGCGCCTCGATGATCAGCGGCACGCCCGCCGGCAGGATTTCCATGATGCCCTTGCCGCTTTCGATGACGCCGCCCGGCGTGTGGTAGTGTAGGCGGATCACCGTGCCGGACACCGGGGCGTGGATGGTCGAGCGGCGCAGCACGCTTTCGGCCTCGCGCGACTGCTCACGCACCACCTCAAGCTCGCCCTGGATGTTCTGCAGCTGGTCGAGCGCGTCTTCCTTGTAGCGGTCCTGCGTGCCGATGATCTCCTGCTGCGCCTTCGCAAGCTGCGCGCCGGTCTCGGCGATCTCCGCCTCGAGCCGGCCGATCTCGCCTTGCGCCTCGGCGATCGCGCGCTGGATCGCGTTGACCTCGGTGGCGCGCAACAGGCCCTTGTCGAGCAGGACCTTCTTGCCCTTGTGCTCGTCGCGCAGGAGGGTGAGCTGTTCGATCATCGCCTCGCGCAGCCGCACATAACCCTGCATGCGGAACTCGAGCGACTTCACGTTCTGCTCCAGCAGCGACAGCTCGCTGCGGCGCTTCACGCGCGCGGCCTCGAAGTGCAGCTTCTGGCTCTCGTACATCGACGCGATGTCGGGATCGCCGGTCTGGATGTAGGGCCTGACGCCGAGGGGGATCTCGATCTCCTCGGCCTCGCGATACTGCGAGGTGAGCCGTGCCGAGATGATCTCCAGGCGGATGCGGCGCAGGAACAGCTCGCGCTCCTTGGCAAGCGCCGCCGTCTCGTCGAGCTTCACCAGCGGCTGGCCTTCCGTCACCTGGTCGCCTTCGTTGACCATCAGTTCCTTGATGATGCCGCCCTCGAAATGCTGGACGATCTTGTTCTGGCCGGTGGCGACGAACGAGCCTTGCGAGATCACGGCGGCGACGAGCGGCGCGGTCGCCGCCCAGACGCCGAAGCCGCCGAAGCTGAGGCCCAAGAGCGCCAGGCCAAAGATCGTGTGCGTGCGGATCGAGCGCGGCACCTCCCCGTACCACTGCAGGTCCTGGATCTTCGCAATGTCGGTCGACATGGGCAGTCTCCTACTGCAGCTGGTGGCCGAACGAGCCGCTCTCGATGCTGATGCCGCGCGAGGCAAGCGCGTTGAGCACGTCCTGCCTGCGCCCGAACAGCGCGACCGTGCCGTTGACGAGAAGCAGGATCTTGTCGACGCAGGCGAGCAGCGACGGGCGCTGGGTGATGGTGGCAACGGTGATGTTGTTGGCCTTGGCGTGCGCGAGCGCCCGCATCAGCGCCGCGTCACCCGCGCTGTCGAGGTTGGAGTTCGGCTCGTCGAGGATGACCATGCGCGGATTGCCGAAGAAGGCACGGGCGAGCGCGATGCGCTGCTTCTGGCCGCCGGAGAGCGGCGAGCCGTCGGCGGTAACCATCGTCTCGTAGCCGTGCGGCAGGTTCGCGATCATCTCGTGCACGTCCGCCAGCATCGCCGCCTCGTAGATCTGCTCGTCGGTCGCGTCCTCGCGCATGCGGGCGATGTTGGCCTTGATGGTGCCGGGGAAGAGCTGCACGTCCTGCGGCAGATAGCCGATGTTCTCGCCGAACTGGCGCTGGTCCCAGTTGCGCAGGTCCATGAGGTCGAGGCGCACGCTGCCCGAGGTCGGCAGGATGGAGCCCACCAGCATCTTGCCGAGCGTCGTCTTGCCGGCGCCGGAATTGCCGATGATCGCCAGCGAGTCGCCCGGCTGCAGCGAGAAGGAGATGCCGTTGAGCACGACGCGCTTGGTGCCCTGCGGCACGTAGAGCAGGCGCTCGACGTCGAGCCGGCCTTCCGGACGCGGAAGCTGCAGCCGCTCGAAATTGAGCGGCGAAGTCTTCAGGAGCGCCGTGATGCGGCCATAGGCGGCGCGCGACTGGATGAACTGGTTCCAGCCTTCGATCGCGCCCTCGATCGGCGCCAGCGCGCGGCCGGCGATGATCGAGGCGGCGATCACCATGCCGCCGGTCATCTGCCCTTCGATGGCGAGATACGCGCCCCAGCCGAGCATCGCCACCTGGCAGAGCAGGCGCGCGCCCTTGGACATCGCGGTGAAGATGATGTTGCGATCCTGCGCGATAACCTGCGCCTTGAGCGAGCCGGCGGTGTCCTTGCCCCAGATCTGCACGGCTTCGGGGATCATCGCCAGCGCGTTGATGATCTGCGAGTTGCGCGACATGGAGTCGAGGTGAAGGTTCGCCTTCGACTGGAACACGTTCGCATCGCCGAAGGGCGCCGCCGTCGCGCGCTGGTTGATCAGCGTGATGACCAGCAGCGCAAGGCCGGTCACCACGACCAGCCAGCCGAGATGCGGGTGGATCAGGAACACGGCGAGGACGAAGATCGGCGCGATCGGCGCGTCGAGGAACGACAGCAGCGTGCGCGAGACCAGGAAGGAGCGGACCTGCTGCAGGTCGCCGAGCGTCTGGTATTCGCGGCCGTTGCTGTGCAGCGAAGCCCGGGCGGCGGCGCTGAGGATCGGCGCGCCGAGCTGCGCCGCGACCTCGACCGCCGTGCGCATCAGGATGAAGCGGCGCACCGCGTCGAATACCGACTGCAGGATCACCGCGCCGACGATGACGATGGTGAGCATGATCAGCGTGTCGAGCGAGCGGCTGGTCAGCACGCGGTCGGATATCTGGAACAGATAGATCGGGATCGCCAGCACCAGCGCATTCGACGCCACGGTGAAGATCATGACGATCAGCAGGTTCTTGCGCACCGCGTCGAGCCCGGCGCGCAGGCTCGCGTTGAAGTCGATCGGGCCGAGGCGCTTGTGGAAGGTGCCCTTGCCGCCGCCCGATCCGCCGCCACCGCTGTTGGCCGGCGCATTGTCGCCGGGCCGCTGGGTGCTGGCCATGATTGGCCCGACCTCGGCATCGATGGTCTTCATACCTTGCGGCGCGCGCGACGGCGAAGGCTGCGGCGCCTCGCTTTTCATCTCGATGTCGGCTTTTGCAGCCTCCTGCCCGTTCCCGGCCGCTTCCACCGGACCAACGGGTTCCGCTGCCGCGGAAGGTGCAGCCGCCGCGGCTATCTCCGGCTGTGCCGCCGATGGAGTTTCGCTGGCATTCGCCGCCGCGGCGGGCGTCTGGGAGGACGCCGCCTCGTCAGCAGTACCGCCCGCCTGAACGCTGTCCGCCGTCGCCGTTTCCGCCTTCGAGGGTTTTCTGCCTTCGATTTCCGCGATCACCTCTTCGATGATGTCTTCTTCGTCCGGCTCTTCCGGCTCCTGCCTGCGCGTCAGCGAGGCCGCCTTGAAGCACTCGTCGACCGCGTGGTCGATGCTGCGGAACGATTTACGGATAGCCGCCTGCCGCGCCTTCAGGAGACTGGCGAGCTGGCGCACGTCATGGTGCAGGTGGCGGCGGCGCGGCGCCGGCTCGTGAGCAGGCGGATTGTCCTCCGCACAAGGCTCAATGTGATGAACCGGATCTGCCGGGTCGGTGCGATCCTCGGACATGGCTGTTTCCTCCGGGCTCGCTAGCCGAGCATGGCCTGCAATCCGTCGCCGCCAGGCGCCTCATTGTCGGGCTGGTAGTAGGCCGGGATGTCATCGGGTCCGTCGTCGATGGAATCGTCGAGGAAGGCCACCGCCTCGTTGACCAGCGCGTCGGGATCCTGCGCCCAGAATTCCGGCTTGTCGGAGATCAGCTCGGCCTGCACCAGCATCGCCTGCGAATACTGCTCGCCGCCGACATGGATGTTGCCGAGCGAGTCGAGGTCGACGATCGCGGCGTGGTTGAGAAGCGCGTTGCCGCCGGTGGTGATGGTCCACTCGGCATCGGCGCGCGGGGTGAATTCGTTCATCGCCAGCGCGATCTGGTCGCTGTCGCCGACGATACTGGTCTGCCTGATGTAGTTGAGGTTGATGAGGTCGCCCTCGATGTAGAGGACGCGCAGCGCCTCGTTGCCGGCCAGCGCCGGATCGCTGAGCACGCCGGAGGGAAGCACCTCCTTGCCCGCGGCAAGGTTGTCGGCCAGCTCCTGATAATGGGCCGGCATGTCGCCATAGTCGCCCGAGACGCTGTAGATCAGCGCCTCGTTCCACAACAGGTTGCCGCTCGTCGACACCGAGCCTTCGCCGGTGGTCTGGAAGCCGTTGACCGCGCCGATCAGGTCGTTGTCGTAGAGGACGTTGAGCTGCTGGATGATGTTGGCGTCGTACCACGAGCCGCCGATGACGATGATGTCGTAGGCATAGGCCAGCTCCATGATCGAGATGGTGTTCACGGCGAGGTTGTCGCCGGCAATGATCTCGGTGGTCACGCCCGAGGACGAGACGATGCCGACGTCGTTGTCGCTCTGGAAGATGTACTGGTCGAGCCAGTTGACGATCAGAAGATCGCCGGTGATCTCGGTGACGATCCAGTAGGACGGAAAGTCCGGCGAGCCGGACAAGTGCGCGCCGTCGTTGTTGTCGAGCGGATTGGTGTGCTTGAAGGTCGCGATGTTGAAGAACTGGTTGGTGGCGTCGTCCACCGACCAGTTGGTGATCGTCGGGCTCAGCGTATCCTCGTCGCAGATCGCGTTGATCTGGATGACCGCGTCGAGCTGAAAATAGTCGCCGGCGACCACGGTCACCGTGCCGCCGGTCCAGATGTTGGTCAGCACCGCATCGTTGACGACGGTGTTGCCGCCAGCCGAAATCGAGACCGACGCCTCGATCTGCATGTGCCCGTCATAGGTGATCTTCACATTCTTGATCGGCTTATGCTCGGGCGAGCCTTCCTCCGCCTCTTCCGGGTCGAAGCTGTGGTAGTCGTCGATGTTCGGCGCTTCCGTCACCAGCTTGCCGTTGACGTAGATGCCGTCGAGCGTCTTACCGCTGAAGACGTGGATCTCGGCGGGCCCGTCCGTGTCGGGCGTATAGTTCTCGAGCTCCTCGGCAACGCTGGTGATGAAGTCCTTGATCGCCTCCGCGCCACTCGGCATCTCATGGCTGCCGATCGGGGAAATGCTGAGCGCCTCAAGCGCCAGGTTGATGAGGTCGCCATTGTCGATCGGCTGCGGCGAGAATTTCAGCCCGTGGCCGCCAACGCAGAAGTAGTCGTTGTCCGAAAGATAGATGTTCTGGACGATGTAGCTGGCGACGGAGCCGGGGGGATCGATTTCAGGAAGGGTGATGTTGATGTTCATGCCGCTCCCGGGTTCCGGGGACGGCCCTTGCGGATGCCCGAAGGGGTATTGCCCGGGGGCCTGCATCTTGAAGTACTTGTACTTCAGCGGCAGCCACGGGGACACCTCTTCGAGCGACCAGCCAGGCGGGGCGTAGCGCATGCCGGGGTCGTAGCCCAGAAGGGTGTGCGGCGCGGCGAAATCTGAAGCTGGCGCCTCGGGAAGCTCAGGATTGGAAGGAACAGCGGGCAGGGGGTTGAACTCATGATAGGCATCGCGCAGGCGCGCCTGTTCCACCGTTATGTTGAACATGCCGATGAAGTGGGCGATCTCTTCCGAGATCCGGTCCATGCCGGTCATGATACGCAACCTCCCCGATCACTCGTTTGGTTACTCGACTTTCGCTGGAAGGGCTGCGCGGGACCCGCGCAGCCCGGTACTGGAAGCGGCTTCGCCAGAGGCTAAACCGCGAAAAGTCCTGATCAGACGGTATCGTCGCCTGCGACGGTGCTCGTCAGGTCGCCGCCGACCACGGTCATGTCGACCGCGTTCTGCTGCAGGTTCGCGCCCATCACGATGTCCTGGTTGAAGGCGCTGGTATTGATGATGCCGTCTGCCGAGGCGGTGCTGGTTCCGGTTACGAAGCCGTCATCGCCATTGTTGGAGCCCCACGTTCCGCCGTCGCCGCCATAGCCGCCGGCACCGGTGTAGGCATAGCCGCCATTGCCGCCATTGCCGCCCGCGCCGCCATAGGCATCACCGGCGAAGCCGTCGCCGCCCGTGCCGTCGGCCCACGCGCCGCTCAGGGCT
>NZ_VLJG01000022.1:0-53812 GCF_007829415.1 Aminobacter sp. J44
AGAACGGGACGGTCCATCGCTACTACACCTGCTCCACCTGCAGCCGAAAGGGCAAAACCGCCTGCAAGGGCCGCTCCATCCCGATGGAGCGGCTCGACACTATGGTGGTTGATGAACTCTCGGCGCAGTTGTTCACGTCGGAGCGCCTGACTGCGGTCCTTGCCTCTCTCTCTGCACGGCGCGCCAGCCGGGTTGCCGAGATTGATGGCCGGATTGTTACATTGCAGAGAGAAGTCTCCAATGCCGAGGACAAGCTGAAACGGCTCTACAAGATGGTCGAGGACGGCATCGCCGAGTTGGACGATCTCCTCAAAGAACGCATCGACACGCTCAAGCTTGACCGCGAACGCAATCAGGCCGCTCTCGATCGCATCAGGGCAAACGCTGCTCCCGCGACCGAAATAACGCCGGATGTCATCGAACGGTTCGGCCGCGCCATGCGCGAAAACATCACAAGTGGGGAGATCCCGTTTCGGAAAGCCTACCTGCGATCCGTGATCGACCGGATCGAGGTCGATGATGATGTCGTCAGGATTGTCGGTGACAAGACTACCCTGGAGCAGGCAATCGACGGAAAAAGCTCTGCTGCGTCCGGTGTTCGCAGTTTTGCACGGAAATGGTACGCCCAAGGGGAATCGAACCCCTGTTTGCGCCGTGAGAGGGCGCCGTCCTGACCGCTAGACGATGGGCGCTGACCAGTGATCGGGCATATAGATTCGATTCGCGGAGAATGCAACCCGGGTCGTTGCAGGTTCTTCCCAAAAGCGTGATTTTTCTTGGGGGAAGAAGCTTTAGCCGGCTGCCTCGGCAGCCGGCGATGGGAAGGGACTACTCTTCCTTGATGTCGAAACGGGCGATCAGCCGCGCCTCGGCCATGTCATATATGTAGATCGAGCGCGTGCCGTCCGCGAGGTCGAGCGACAGGCTGAGTCGGTTGCCGGAGAGAGCGTGGCTGGTGATACGCGCGCCCTGCGGGATAGAAATCTCGCCATAGGCTGCCGTGTCGGCCGGGCCCGGAACTTCGCGAATGGGTGCTGCGGGTGTCTCGACGCGTGTTGCGCGGTAGACAAGAGCGCCGACGACAGCCATAAGGGCCAGGAACAGAATTCCCAGATTGATGGCGATAAAGCGGACGAGCTTGCGCCGGACCCGTTCCACGGCGGGGTCGAGCGGCTTTTCCTCAACCTGGTCGTCGTCATCCTGCATCATCGAGAAATCCACTCCGGTCCGGTAGATGAGCGCCCCTGATAGCGAAGCGGAAGCCGCATTGAAAGAGTTCCTTGCCGACAAGGACGCGCATGGCACGCGTATGGACCAGTGGCTAGCGGCCCAGACGGCGCCTGAACTGTCGCGCAGCCGCGTCCAGGGGCTGATCCGCGACGGGCAGGTGACGCTGAACGGCGCCGTCATTACCGAGCCGAAGAAGAAGCTCATCGAAGGCGACCGGATCACGCTCGTCATGCCCGAGCCGGAGCCGGCCGAGCCCGAAGGCGAGGACATTCCGCTGTCGATCCTCTACGAGGACGACGAGCTGATCGTGATCGACAAGCCGGCGGGTCTTGTCGTTCATCCGGGCGCCGGCAACTGGACCGGCACGCTCGTCAACGCGCTGATCCATCATTGCGGCTCCTCGCTTTCGGGCATCGGCGGTGTGCGGCGGCCGGGGATCGTGCACCGTCTCGACAAGGACACCAGCGGCGTGCTGGTGGTCGCCAAGACCGATCGCGCGCACCGCAGCCTGTCGGAAGCCTTTGCCGACCATGGCCGAACCGGCGACCTCCAGCGTGCCTATGATGCGCTGGTGTGGGGAACGCCGGCGCGCATGGGCGGCACGATCGAGACCTATCTTGGCCGCTCGACCACCGACCGCACGAAGCAGGCCGTGGTGCGTGAGGAACGTGAGGACGCGCGCTATGCGGTGACACATTTCCAGGTGCAGGAGCGGTTCGGCGAAAAGCCCGATGCGACCGCAATGGCCTCGCTGGTCGAATGCCGTCTGGAAACGGGCCGCACCCACCAGATCCGTGTCCACATGGCACATATCGGCCATCCGCTGGTCGGCGACCGCGAGTACGGCCGCGCCTTCTTCACCAAGGTGAACGTGTTGCCGGCTGAGCTCGGAGATCTGGTCCGCAATTTTCCGCGCCAGGCGCTGCATGCGCGGCTGCTTGCCTTCCGCCATCCGGTAACGGACGAGCTGATGAAGTTCGAGGCACCGCTGCCTGAAGATTTCGCGGAACTGTTGGACGGGTTCCGAGGTTTATAAGCCCAAAACGGCAGCACGCCGCCCGTTCATTTTTACGTGACGGACTGTTTCAGTGCGTCACGCTACGTGTTTTTGCCGCAAACGTACCTATATATGACCTACGGCGTGGTGCGCGCTGCGCGCGACCGCGCCCGTAAGCTCGCCGATGAACGGGGGCAAAAATAGAGGGAGGGTGCTATATGGCCCAGACACTACCTAGCATCGTTTCCGGGGAAGGCGGCCTTGCCCGCTATCTTGAGGAAATCCGGCGCTTTCCGATGCTCCAGCCGCAGGAAGAGTACATGCTCGCCAAGCGGTACATTGAGCACGGGGACACGGATGCTGCACACAAGCTCGTAACGAGCCATCTCCGCCTCGTCGCCAAGATCGCGATGGGCTATCGCGGCTACGGCCTGCCGATAGGGGAAGTAATCTCCGAGGGCAATGTCGGCCTGATGCAGGCGGTCAAGAAGTTCGAACCTGAACGCGGTTTCCGCCTCGCGACCTACGCGATGTGGTGGATCAAGGCCGCGATCCAGGAATACATCCTGCGCTCGTGGAGCCTCGTGAAGATGGGCACCACGGCGAACCAGAAGCGCCTGTTCTTCAATCTGCGCAAGGTGAAGGGCAAGATCCAGGCTCTGGACGAGGGCGACCTCAAGCCGGAGCAGATCACCGAAATCGCGACGCGCTTGAACGTTAGCGAGGAAGAGGTCGTATCGATGAACCGTCGCCTGTCGGGCGACGCTTCGCTGAACGCGCCGATTCGCGCCTCGGAAGGCGAGTCGGGCGAGTGGCAGGACTGGCTGGTCGACGATTCGGAAAGCCAGGAAGCCATGCTGATCGAGCAGGACGAGCTCGAGAACCGGCGCGCGATGCTTTCGGATGCCCTGTCCGTCCTCAATGAGCGCGAGCGCCGCATCTTCGAGGCGCGCCGCCTTGCCGACGAGCCGATGACGCTCGAGGAGCTTTCGGCTGAGTTCGACATCAGCCGCGAGCGCGTGCGCCAGATCGAGGTTCGCGCCTTCGAGAAGGTGCAGGATGCAGTCCAGGCGGCGGCTCGCCGCCAAGCACAGGCCCTGCGCACCATCGAGGCCGAGCCGGCGTAAGCCGCGTTCCTCGGGACCTACGAAAAAGCCGCCTGCGGATTCCCGCCGGCGGCTTTTCTTTTTGTCCGTGATTTCGATGTCGCGCTGTCTTAGCCGGCGTTTGCCTGTTCCCAGGCCTGCAGGGCTTCCTGGAAGACCTTGTCGCCCGGTATGCCCTTTTCCAGCGACAGCAGCGCGCGGCGGCCGGTCTGGTAGACGATCGGAATGTCGATCCAGCTCTGCTGGCGCAGCAGGTTCATGTTGGTCTGGATCTCTGCCGGGGCGTCGCCCAGCGCGATCAGGAAGAAGCCGTCAGCGATCTTTGCCGGGATGCCGATCAGCGGGCTGCCCGCAGCCTGTTCCGTCTCCTTGAACGACATGCGCGAGACGTTGGATATCGCACCGCCCTCAAAACCTTCCGGCGTCAGGAAGATCATCTCGACGATGTGGCTTGCAGGCAGCGTGGCATCGCCATTGCGCCGGATGGTCATGCGCAGCTGCACGTCCTTGCCCGGAATGGTCGCCTCTGCGCGGATCGCCGGCTCAGGCGGCAGGTCGCCGCCGGGCGATTCCTGGACGATCGACCAGACGATGTTGCCAAGCTCGGCCGAGCCCTGCGCCGAGCTGGTGCGCTCTTCGTAGAAGATCGCGCGCTGGCCGACGGCAACGCCCGACTGCTGCTGGGTGGCTGGCTGCTGCTCGGCAGTGTTCGCGGGCGCTGCGCCGTTGCCGTTTTGGGCAGGCTGTGCGTTCGCCGGCTGCTGCAGCGTCGCGACCGAAGTGCCTTCGCCGATGCTCGGCTTTTCGCCGGCCGGACCTTCATCGACCTCGCTGCCATCAGGCAGAAGGCGCTGCGTGAACTTGTCGGTGCCTGGCTGTGCCGGGGTTGCCGGCTGCTCTGGCGTCGCGGCCGCCTGTTCCTGCGGCTCTTCCTCGGTCAGATCCTCCGCGGTGGATGCGGGCTCCTCAGGCGCAGGCTGTGCCTCGGGAGTAGGCGTCTCGGTGGCAACCTTGGAGCCATCATCCGACAGGAGGAAATAGCCGGCGCCGGCGAGTGCGGCGAGAAGCACGACAATGGCGGCGGCAAGGCCGACGCGCTTGCCGGAGCCGCCGCGTGCGGCCGGGGCTGCGGCGCGACGCTCGCGCGGCTCGCGGTCATGCGAAGGGGCGCTTTCGAGCAGCGTGTCGATACCGTCGGTAATGGGCGGACGCGGTTCATCCTGATCGGGGGCGGGTTCAGGCGCCTCGGGTGCAAAGGCGCTTGGCGTCGGAGCCTCGGCGGGAGCCGCCGGAGCAGGTTCGACGCGCGGCTCCGCGACGGGCGCTGGTGCCGGGCGAGGAGCAGGCTGCGGCGCAGCCGGAGGAGGCGGCGCAATGTCCGGGGCCTGATGCAGGCTCGCGAAAATGTCCTCGAGCTCGTCGTCCTCGACCGTCGCTTCCTTCTCCGCATAGTCGGCGCGGACGACGGCGATCGCGTCCTCGAGCGCCTTGCGCTGGCGGTCGGCGACGGACGCTGGCGGCGGCGGGTTGATGGCAGCCAGCTTGGCTTCGATCGTGGCCCTGGCTTTATCGTAGACCTTCTCGCGCATCTCGGGCGTGTTCTCGCCGAGATTGCTGATCGCCTTTCTCAGAACCGCTACGAAATCGGCCATTCCTGTTTGCCTTTGCCTGTGCCGGTTCGGCGCGGCCCCTAGTGCCACGCCGCGACTTTACGTTGGAACCTAGTCTTGAAACGGATCGGTCACAAGAATCGTGTCTTCCCGCTCGGGGCTGGTCGAAAGCAGCGCAACCGGGGCGCCGATCAGCTCCTCGATGTAGCGGACATACTTGACCGCCTGCGCCGGGAGATCGGCCCAGCTGCGTGCGCCCGCCGTGGTGCCCTTCCAGCCTTCGAGCGTCTCGTAGATCGGCTCGACGCGGGCCTGGGCGCCCTGACTCGCCGGCAGGTAGTCGATGACCTGGCCGTCGAGCTTGTAGCCGGTGCAGACCTTGATCTCGTCGAGGCCGTCGAGCACGTCGAGCTTGGTGAGCGCGATGCCGTTGATGCCGTTGACGGCAACGGCCTGGCGGACCAGCACGGCGTCGAACCAGCCGCAGCGGCGCTTGCGCCCCGTGACGGTGCCGAACTCGTGGCCGCGGGTGCCGAGGAACTCGCCGACATCATTGTCCTGCTCGGTCGGGAACGGGCCTTCGCCGACGCGGGTCGTGTAAGCCTTGGTGATGCCGAGGACATAGTCGATCGAGCCCGGACCGACGCCCGAACCGGCGGCGGCCTGGCCGGCAACTACGTTCGACGAGGTCACGAAGGGATAGGTGCCGTGGTCGACGTCGAGCAGGGTGCCTTGAGCACCCTCGAACAGGATGCGCTCGCCGGCGCGGCGCTTCTCGTCGAGCACCTTCCAGACGCGGTCCATGTATGGCAGGACCTTGTCGGCAATCGAGGTCAGCTCTTCGAGCAGCGTTTCCGGCTTCACTTCCGGGAAGCCGAGGCCGACGCGCAGCGGATTGTGGTGCGACAGCAGGCGGTCGATCTTGGCGGGAAGAGTGTCGAGGTCGGCAAGGTCCATGACCTTGATCGCGCGGCGGCCAACCTTGTCCTCATAGGCAGGACCGATGCCGCGGCGGGTGGTGCCGATCTTGGTGCCACTGCTGGAAGCGGCATCCTCGCGGTAGCCGTCGAGGTCGCGGTGGATGGAAAGGATGAGCGGCGTGTTCTCGGCGATCTTGAGGCGGTCCGGACCAATCTCGACGCCGAGGTCGCGCAGGCGCTGCAGCTCGGCGACGAAGGCATGCGGGTCGAAGACGACGCCGTTGCCGATCACCGAGAGCTTGCCCGGACGCACGACGCCGGAAGGCAGTAGCGACAGCTTGTAGACCTTGCCGTCGACCACGAGGGTGTGGCCGGCGTTGTGGCCGCCCTGGAAGCGCACGACGACGTCCGCGCGTTCCGAAAGCCAGTCGACGATCTTGCCTTTGCCTTCGTCGCCCCACTGCGAGCCGACGACCACCACATTGGCCATGGAAACATCCTCTTCACTAAAGCCGGGCGTTCATGCCCAGAAAATGACAGGCCTCTATAACCGCAAGTCGCGCGCAACGCGACCCCCCGGTTGCAATACCAGGGCCAACCCAGATTCTAGCGGCCACATCTGGCTCATTTACAGCGAAACAGGGAGGGATTAAGGCTCGTCCCTCCGTTTTTGCACCTTGTGCTCATATTCATCAAAAGACCTTTGGCAAGGGACGCGATGTTACGCCACGCCTATACGCTGCTTCTGCTGGCGTCATTCTTCTGGGCAGGAAATGCCGTCAGCGGCAAGCTGGCACTCGGGCATGTCTCGCCGATGGTTCTGAACAGCGCCCGCTGGATCATCGCTTCGCTTGTCATCGCCGCGATTGGCCTGCCGCATTTCCGCAAGGACTGGCCGGTGCTGAAGAAGAGGCTGGTGTTCATCTTCCTGCTTGGCGCCATCGGCTTCTCGCTCTTCAACATCGTCCTCTACAACGCGGTGCGCTACACGACCGTCATCAACGTGTCGATCGAGCAGGCGGCGATGCCGATGTTCATCTTCGCGCTGAACTTCGTGCTGTTCCGCACCGGGGTTGGCGTCGGGCAGATCGTGGGCTTCCTGATGTCGGTGGCGGGCGTTGCGCTGACGGCCTCGCATGGCGACCTCTCCACGCTCGCGCAGCTGCAGATGAACTTCGGCGACGCGCTGATGCTGATCGCAGTGATCTCTTATTCCGGATACACGGTCGCTCTGCGCAACAAGCCGGACGTGCACTGGAAGAGCCTGATGCTGGCGATGTGCGTGTCTGCCTTCGTGGCCTCGATTCCCTTCACGATCTGGGAGGTGGCGGCAGGGGAAGCGATCATGCCAACCCTGCGTGGCTACGCGATCATGGCCTATACGTCGCTGTTCCCTTCGATCCTCAGCCAGATCTTCTATATTCGCGGCGTCGAGTTGATCGGTGGCAACCGCGCCGGGCTGTTCATCAACATGATCCCGGTCTTCGGCACGCTGCTTTCGGTGTTGCTGCTTGGCGAAGCCTTTCAGCTCTACCACGCAGCCGCGCTGGCACTGGTATTCGGGGGCATCTGGCTTGCCGAGCGCAGCGGCCACCGCCGCGCACTGGAAACCCGGCAATAGGCACAAAAGAAAACCGCCGGCTCGAGAGCCGGCGGTTCGGTCAGCCTTGGGAGGAGGCTTTCAGGTTCAGTTCGCCGCGACGTCGAAAACGAGCGGCTTTGCCGAGTTGATGCGGACATCGGCGAGCAGCTCGGTGAGGACGTGTTCCGGGAACGGAGCGTCGAGATAGAGCAGCGCGATCGCGTCGCCACCCGGACGGTCGCGGCCGAGGGCGAAGTTTGCGATGTTGACGCCATGCTTGCCGCAGAGCGAGCCGAGCAGACCGATGATGCCCGGAACGTCGTCGTTGGTGGTGTACAGCATGTGCTGGCCCACCTCGGCGTCGAGGTTGATGCCCTTTATCTGGATGAAGCGCGGCTTGCCGTCAGAGAAGCAGGTGCCGGCAATCGAGCGGGTCATGGAGTCGGTCTTGACGGTCAGCTTGATGTAGCCGTCGAAGACGCCCGACTTGTCGCGCTTGATCTCGGACAGGATGATGCCGCGCTCCTTGGACATGATCGGCGCTGAGACCATGTTGACGTCGGCAACCATCGGACGGATCAGGCCGGCGAGCGCGGCGCTAATCAGGGCGCGGGTGTTCATGGTCGCGGTCGAACCGTCGAACAGCACCTCGACCTCCTTGACCGGATCCTCGGTCGCCTGACCGACGAAAGCGCCAAGTACTTCGGCGAGCTTGATGAACGGCTTGAGGCGCGGAGCTTCCTCGGCCGTGATCGACGGCATGTTGATCGCGTTCGAGACGGCACCCTTGATCAGGTAGTCCGACATCTGCTCGGCGACCTGCAGCGCGACGTTCTCCTGCGCTTCAGTGGTCGACGCGCCGAGGTGCGGCGTGCAGACGACGTTCTCCATGCCGAAGAGCGGGCTTTCGGTGGCGGGCTCGACTTCGAACACGTCGATGCCGGCGCCGGCAACCTTGCCGCTCTTGAGCGCTTCTACAAGGTCAGCCTCAACGACCAGGCCGCCGCGGGCGCAGTTGATGATGCGCACGCCGTCCTTCATCTTGGCGAAGGCGTCCTTGTTGATGATGCCGCGCGTCTTGTCGGTCATCGGCGTGTGCAGGGTGATGAAGTCCGAACGGGTCAGGAGCTCGTCGAGCTCGACCTTCTCGACACCAAGCTCCTCGGCGCGCTGCTCCGACAGGAACGGGTCGAAGGCGATGACCTTCATCTTGAGGCCGACGCCGCGCGTAGCAACGATTGAGCCGATATTGCCGCAGCCGATGACGCCCAGCGTCTTGCCGGTGATCTCGACACCCATGAAGCGGTTCTTTTCCCACTTGCCGGCGTGGGTGGAGGCGTTGGCCTCCGGCAGCTGGCGGGCGACGGCAAACATCAGGGCGATCGCATGCTCGGCGGTCGTGATCGAATTGCCGAATGGCGTGTTCATCACGATGATACCGCGGCGCGATGCAGCCGGGATGTCGACATTGTCGACGCCGATACCGGCGCGGCCGATGACCTTGAGGTTGGTGGCGGCGGCGATCAGCTTTTCCGTGACCTTGGTGGCCGAGCGGATGGCAAGACCGTCATACTGGCCGATCACCTCAAGGAGCTTTTCCTTGTCCTTGCCGAGGTCGGGCAGGTAGTCGACTTCAACGCCGCGATCCTTGAAGATCTGGACGGCGGTGGGCGAAAGCTTGTCGGATACGAGTACGCGAGGTGCCATTGCGGCCTCCTTCGTCAGGTCACTTGAGTTCAGATGCAGGAGAGAATGGGGTCGCTCCCAACCGCGACCCCGAAACTAATCAGGCGGCAGCCTTAAGAGCAGCCTTCTGCTGAGCGAACGCCCAGTCCAGCCAGGGCATCAGCTTCTCGAGGTCGGCCGTTTCAACGGTCGCGCCAGCCCAGATGCGCAGGCCAGCCGGAGCGTCGCGGTAGGCACCGATGTCGTAGGCGACGCCTTCCTTGTCGAGCAGCGTCGCAATGCCCTTGGCGAATGCAGCCTGGGCATCGGCATCGAGCGCGGTGACTTCCGGATCGACGATCGTCAGGCACACAGAGGTGTTCGAACGGGTTGCCGGATCGACGGCAAGGTTGTCGATCCACGGCGTCTTCTGGACGAAGGCGTCAATGACCGCAAAGTTCGCGTCGGCGCGTGCGATCAGGCCGTCGAGACCGCCAATCGACTTCGCCCACTCGAGGGCGTCGATGTAGTCCTCGACGCAGAGCATCGACGGAGTGTTGATGGTCTCGCCCTTGAAGATGCCTTCGATCAGCTTGCCGCCCTTGGTCATGCGGAAGATCTTCGGCAGCGGCCAGGTCGGGGTGTAGGTCTCGAGG
This sequence comes from Aminobacter sp. J44, assembly GCF_007829415.1. Classification (NCBI taxonomy): domain Bacteria; kingdom Pseudomonadati; phylum Pseudomonadota; class Alphaproteobacteria; order Hyphomicrobiales; family Phyllobacteriaceae; genus Aminobacter; species Aminobacter sp. J44. Next base: position 9,767 of record NZ_VLJG01000022.1, read on the forward strand.
CGCTCGACAGCGCGGGGCGACAGGATCAGCATGCCGTGGGCAGCTTCACCGCCGAGAACCTTCTGCCAGGAGAAGGTGACGACATCGAGCTTCTGGAAGTCGAGGCGCTGGGCAAATGCGGCCGAAGTGGCGTCGCAGATGGTTAGGCCTTCACGGTCGGCCGGGATGAAGTCGGCGTTCGGAACGCGGACACCGGAAGTGGTGCCGTTCCAGGTGAAGACGACGTCGCGGTTGAAATCGATCTGAGAAAGGTCGGGCAGCTTGCCGTAGTCGGCTTCGAACTTGCGGACGTCCTGCAGCTTCAGCTGCTTGACGACGTCGGTGACCCAGCCGGAGCCGAAGGATTCCCAGGCGACCATGTCGACGCCGCGCTGGCCGAGCAGCGACCACAGCGCCATCTCGACCGCGCCGGTGTCCGACGCCGGCACGATGCCGATGCGCCAGTCGGCGGGAACCTGAAGAATTTCGCGGGTAACGTCGATTGCGTACTGCAGCTTCGTCTTGCCGATCTTCGCGCGGTGCGAGCGACCGAGCGGGGCATCAGCGAGAGCTTCAAGCGACCATCCGGGACGCTTGGCGCAAGGACCAGAAGAAAAATTGGGATTGGCCGGACGAAGGTCCGGCTTCGGAGCAACTGTCATGTGGTTCTACCCTTTCAGATAGCACGCCTCTCGTTGGGGAGAGGTGGCCCACGGCGGGCATTACGCCTGAGCGCTCTTGATCGCAAGCGAAAATCTGAGGAGACGCTAAATAATTTTGGAGAAAGTAAAACGGCGGGTCAGAGCCCGCCGTTCCAAACCATTATGTGTTAGTGGCTTACCACAGGTCGTAGCGCAGGCCGACCTTCAGCAAGTGCTGGGTCTGGCCCTCGCGCAACTCGCCGCGCTCGGTGTCAAAGTAGTCCATCTTCGGCGTATGCAGGAACTGGTAGCCCGCATCGATCGAGACGTTGTCGGTGACCTTGTAGCTCGCSCCCGCCATCAGCGCGTAGGCAAAGTTGTACTGGCGGTCGGGCACGTCGGCCGCGCCGACGAGGGCCGGATCAAACGAGAGTTCGTGACGCGAATAGGTGAAGCCGACGCCGGCGCCCACGTAAGGCGTGATGCCGACGATGGTAGCGATGTCGTAGTAGCCATTGATGAGGCCGCTCCACACGCTGTGCGAGGCGTAGTCATTCGGGCCGACGATCGGGCCTCGGACATCGTCCTTGCCGAGATAGGAGACCGTGATGTCGCCACGCAGCTCGTCAGTGAAGTGGTAGCCGAAGCCGAGCGAGCCGGACCAGCGATTGTTGTCGACCCTGTTGCCGGCCACCCAGCGATAGAGCGGCCGGGCAAAGTCGTAGCCAACGTCGCCGCGCAGGTACCAGCCGCTGCCAACTTCGACCGGAACGAATTCCGGCGCTTCCTCCACGTAGACCGGAGGATCGTAATCGGCTGCAAGCGTCGGGGTGGCTGCAAGGACGAGTGCCGCAGATGCGGCGAGAATCTTGTAGCAGGATCGCATCATGAGTCTCCAAGCCCACGGCCGCACCGTCACCTGATCGGGCCGCCTTAATCGACCGGATTGTTAACCATGATGGTTAAGTCGCGGTTAAGCATAATGGGATTTTGACGTCGCGCTCCGCCTGTGTGCGCGGCCCGCAAACGAAAAAAACCCGGCAGATGCCGGGCCTTTCGAGAGGGAAACGAAGCTTCCTAATTCAGCTTGTAGCGCAGGCCGACCTTCACGTCGTGCGAGTAAAGGTCCTTGAACTTGAAGCCGCTATTCGGGCGGCTGAAGGCAGGATCGTAGTTGTGGGCCTGGCCGGTCTTGCCGTCGCCGAGGTGGACGAAGCTGTAGCCGAAGTCGACCGTAGCGCGTTCGTTGAGCTCGTAACCGAGACCAGCGTGCAACGCCCAGGCCAGATCCCACTGCGAGCCAGTGCCGGCATAACCGCCACCACCCGCCATGACGTTTGCGTCGTTGAAGTGCGAGATCGTGTTCCGCGAGGCACCAATACCTGCACCGACGTAGGGAACGATGCCGTGGAAGTTGCCGAGGTCGGCGTAGACGCTGGCGAGCAGCAGCCACTCGGATTTCTTGGCGCTGTACTCGTTGGTCATCACGTTGGTCGGATCGGCGATCTCGGTGACGCGGTCGAGCGCGCTGAACGAGGCCTTACCGCGATATTCAGCGGTGAGTTCGCCGCGCAGCCAGTGGTTGACCTGGTAGCCGACGCCTGCACCGAACAGCGGCGACGAGCCGAAGCCGCCCTTGTCCGGCCAAGTCTGCTCCCAGCCCGGAGCATCGAAGTACTCGTAGTCGAGTCCCTTGAAGTTCTGGTTGGTCATGCCGAGGTAGCCGCGCAGATACCAGCCGCCGATGGCTGGCGCGGGATCCTCATATTCGATGACCGGAGGATCAATCAGATCCGCGGCGTGAGCTGGAAGAATGCCCGCCGTTACCAGGGCGGCGACTACCCCAGATCTCGTCACAGTGCTTCGCATCGTACATCCCGCTCTTGCCGTAGCCCATGACTACGGGTTGCCAAGTTCGCTTGGCGGCAAGGTGAACGAGAATGGTTAAATCACGATTAACTGTAACGATTAACCAAGGCGGACAGGTCGTCCGCCCTGGATACTTGGAAATAGTTGCGATCAGGCCGCGCTGCGGGTGCTGGCGATGACCTCAACGATCTCGTTCACCACCTGCTCAACGAGTGTCGAATCGTCGGCCTCGGCCATGACACGAATCAGCGGCTCGGTGCCCGACGGGCGGATGACGAGGCGGCCGGACTTGCCAAGCCTTGCGCGCGCATCTTCGATCGCCGACTTGACCAGCTTGCTCTCGAGCGGCGCGCCGCCGGAGAAGCGGACGTTCTTGAGCAGCTGCGGCACCGGCTCGAACTTGCGGCAGACCTCGCTGGCAGGCTTACCAGCGCGCTTGATGCAGGCAAGCACCTGCAGCGCCGAGACGAGGCCATCGCCGGTGGTGGAGAAGTCGGAGAGGACAACGTGGCCCGACTGCTCGCCGCCAACGTTGAAGCCGTGGGCACGCATGTGCTCGACCACATAGCGGTCACCGACCTTGGTGCGGTGGAGCGAAAGCCCCAGGCTCTCGAGATAACGCTCGAGGCCGAGGTTGGACATGACGGTCGCCACCACGCCGCCGCCGGCGAGGCGGCCGTTCTGGTGCCAGGACTCGGCAATCAGCGCCATCAGCTGGTCGCCGTCGATCACGGCGCCGGTCTCGTCGACCATGACGACGCGGTCGGCGTCACCGTCGAGCGCGATGCCGACGTCGGCGCGCAGCTCGTGGACCTTTTTCGACAGGCCGAGCGGATGGGTCGAGCCGCAGTTCTCGTTGATGTTGAGGCCGTTCGGCTCATCGTTGATGGCGATGACCTCGGCGCCGAGCTCCCAGAGGGCTGCAGGCGCAACCTTGTAACCGGCGCCATTGGCGCAGTCGATGACGATGCGCAGGCCCGACAGCGACATGGAGCGGGGGAGCGTGCGCTTGGCGAATTCGATGTAGCGGTCATGGACGCCGTCGATGCGCTTGGCGCGGCCGAGCGCGTCAGCGTCGGCGAGCGCGATCTCGACGTCCTGGTCAAGCAGCTGCTCGATGCGGGACTCAATCTCGTCGGACAGCTTGTAACCGTCCGGGCCGAACAGCTTGATGCCGTTGTCGTAGTACGGGTTGTGCGAGGCGGAGATCATCACGCCGATGTCGGCGCGCAGCGAGCGCACCAGCATCGCAACACCCGGCGTCGGAATCGGGCCGAGCAGGAACACGTCCATGCCCGCGGCACAGAAGCCGGCGACCATCGCGTTCTCGATCATGTAGCCCGAAAGACGGGTGTCCTTGCCAACGACGACGCGGTGACGGTAGCTGCCGCGCTGAAAAGACATGCCCACGGCCATGCCCACGCGCATCGCGATTTCCGGAGTCATGGGCGACCGGTTAGCCCGCCCGCGAATGCCGTCTGTACCGAAGTAGCGTTTCGTCATGTTTTGACCTGCGTTTCCGCCTGAATCGAGCCGAGATTTGCCACAGCAACCCGGACCCATGGCATCACAATATGTGAGCAACCGTTACGAATCTCGTTCCGCAACTGGTAAACATCGAGGAACGTATTGCCTGACGCGGCGGGACGTCGAGTCCACGATTGAGAGGCGACATAACCCTTTTGGTCGCGTGCAACAGCCGCATTCAGGTGAGGAACAACGTCCCCATAAATAGCAAGTTCGCCGCGCTGGGCGCGGCGAACCGGGGTTTTCAGGATTTTCCGAGAGCCTTATTGCGGCTGGGGCTCCATGCCGGTGTCAGGCTCGTCGCCCTTCCGCGGCTCCTTGCGCGCGCCCGCCTTCGGCACGGTCGTGCCGCGGGTCGGCGGAGTGTCGTCGCCAAGGTCACGCGCCGGCTTTTCGCCGCGGATGATCTGCTGGATCTCTTCGCCGGTCAGCGTCTCGTACTCGAGCAGCCCTTCTGCGATCGCCAGCCACTCGTCGCGATACTCCGTCAGGATCCGATGCGCCTCGCGATACGCCTCGTCGATCAGGCGGCGCACTTCGGTGTCGATCAGCTGGGCGGTCTCCTCGGAGACGTTCTGCTGACGCGCGACCGAATGGCCGAGGAAGACCTCTTCCTGATTGTCGCCGTAGGCGACGTGGCCGAGCTTGTCGGAGAAGCCCCAGCGGGTGACCATCGCACGGGCGAGTTTGGTCGCCTGGTCGATATCCGAGGCGGCGCCCGAGGTGATATTCTCCTTGCCGAACTTGATCTCTTCCGCGACGCGGCCGCCCATCATGATGACCAGGCGCGAGGTCATGTACTTGTAGCTCATGGAGTAGCGATCGCCCTCCGGGAGCTGCATGACCATGCCAAGCGCGCGGCCCCGCGGGATGATGGTCGCCTTGTGGAGCGGGTCGGCAGCCGGAACGTGCAGCGCGGTGATGGCGTGGCCGGCCTCGTGATAGGCCGTCAGCTCCTTCTCCGCCTGGGTCATGGCGTTCGACCGGCGCTCGGCGCCCATCATGATCTTGTCCTTGGCGTCCTCGAACTCGGCCATGGTCACAAGCCGCTTGTTGCGGCTACGATGCGCTCGAAGGCGTTGGTGAAGTCCTCCATCGTCACCTCGTCGGCGTTGGGGCGGGCAGCCATCAGCGCAGCCTCGTTGACGAGGTTGGCAAGGTCAGCGCCCGAGAAGCCAGGCGTGCCACGTGCAAGAACCTTGAGGTCGACATTCGGTGCCAGGGGGACGTTGCGGACGTGGACCTTGAGGATCTTCTCGCGGCCGATGACATCCGGGTTTGGGACGACGACCTGGCGGTCGAAGCGGCCCGGGCGCAGCAGCGCCGGGTCGAGGACGTCCGGACGGTTGGTCGCGGCGATCAGGATGATGCCCTCGTTGGCCTCGAAGCCATCCATCTCGACCAGCAGCTGGTTCAGCGTCTGCTCGCGCTCGTCATTGCCGCCGCCAAGGCCTGCGCCACGGTGACGGCCGACCGCGTCGATCTCATCGATGAAGATGATGCACGGCGCGTTCTTCTTGGCCTGTTCGAACATGTCGCGCACACGGGAAGCGCCGACGCCGACGAACATTTCGACGAAGTCCGAACCGGAAATGGTGAAGAAGGGCACGTTCGCTTCGCCGGCAACGGCGCGCGCGGTCAGCGTCTTACCGGTTCCGGGAGGGCCGACGAGCAGCACGCCGCGCGGGATCTTGCCGCCGAGGCGCTGGAACTTCTGCGGATCGCGCAGGAATTCGACGATCTCCTCGAGGTCCTGCTTGGCTTCGTCGACACCGGCGACGTCAGCAAAGGTGACGCGGCCATGCGCTTCAGTCAGCAGCTTTGCCTTCGACTTGCCGAAGCCCATGGCGCGGCCCGAGCCGGACTGCATCTGGCGCATGAAAAAGATCCAGACACCGAGGATCAGGATCATCGGCAGCCAGGAGATCAGGTAGCCAAGGATGGAGTTCGAGCCGTCCGTTTCGGGACGGGCGTTGATGGTGACGCCCTTCGAGGCAAGGCGCTCGACCAGCGTGTTGTCGCCAGGCGAGTAGGTCTGGAATCCGGATGCGGAGTCACCATAGGAGCCGGTAATGCGGCTGCCGGAAATCGTGACCGAGCTAACGCGTCCGGATTCAACCTCGCTCAGAAACTCTGAATACGGAATCTCACGCGCCATGCCACGCTGCTGCGGGGCCTGGAACAGGTTGAAGAGCGCGATCAGCAAAACGGCGATTATCGCCCAGAGCGCGAGGTTGCGGTAATTCGGATTCATCGTGCTTCCCGTTGGTGTCCACCGCAGCAGAGAGCGGACACAGGTGCCATCTCGGTGGGTGCTGAGCTTAACATAGGCAGCGTGCCGGGCCTTGCCAAGCAGAAGCACCGCGTTCGGTTAAGGGTTGCGTGTCAATTTGTTGCTTCCATGGCAAGGGCGGCAACGCCGCACTGTCGAGCAACTTTGCGACTGCCTGCGCCAACGCCAAGTCGAACTCAGGCAGGAAGCGGGAGAAGGGCGCCGCAGCCGGCTCAATCGTCGCTGAACCTGCGGTTGCAGTGACCTCTGCTGGCGACAGCGCCGGCAGCACAGATCGGGCGGCGCGGGCGATGCTGTTTGGAACATCTTCAATGGCTTGATTTTCCGGAAGATCGGGACACGTCGGCGAGACGACAAGCCCCCTCCCACCACGGATGCGCCAACGCCCATCCCAGATGGCCTCGTCGCTATTGAGCGCAACCGTGGGGACGTCGCGGTTCTCGCGCCAGATGAAGACAGCGTCGCGGCGCCGGTCGATCACCGCGCGCGACAATGTGGCGCGCATCTTTTCGCCTGCTTCAAGTCGTCGATAAAGCGCTTCAGCGCGCCCGAGATCTGGCAGGCGAGGGGACCCGCCGGCGGTGGCGAGGAGGGCTCGCAGCGCAAGAACTGACGAAGGCCTGGGACCCGCGAACATCTGTGGGGCGACGCGGAAGAGGCCGGGTAGCGGCATCGTCACGTGTCGCTTGATCTCGGCGGCTGCCGCTTCGGCGAGCGTGTGGCGCTGTTCGCCCTCAATTCTGGCGCGTTCTGTAAGAGCGAGGACCTGGTGGTCATCAAGCGACTGGCGCACGCGCACGCGTTCATACTTGTCGCTTTCGTTCGAGGGATCGTCGATCCAGCGGACGTCTTGCGCTGACAAATAGGCGCGCAGCTGCTTGCGGCGAACGGAAAGGAGAGGGCGAAGGATCCAGAAACGCTCGTCATAGAGCGTGGCGTCGGCCATTCCGGCGAGGCCAGAACCTTCTCCACGCGCAAGGCGCATCGCAACGGTCTCGGCCTGATCGTCCATGGTGTGGCCGACGAGGATGATGTTGGTGCCGGCTTCCCCTGCCGCTTGGGCCAGTAGCTGGTAGCGCGCCTCACGCGCCGCCTCGCTGATGCCGGTCGACGGCTTTTCGCCATCCCAGACCATGATGCGGTGGGAAATGCCGCGCTCGCGGCAGAAGGCGGCGACGGTTTCGGCTTCGTCGGCTGCCTCCGGGCGCAGGCAATGGTCGACTGTCACGGCAAGCATCGGCAGGCCGTGCTCGCGAAAATGGTGGTGAGCCAGAAGAAGGAGGGCGAGGGAGTCGCTGCCGCCGGAGACGGCCAAGACGGCGCCCGATAGCGCATCAAGCCGGGCAAAGAGCTGGCGGGGATCCGGGCCCATCGGGCTGATCAGCAGGAGGCTGTAGCCTGTTCCTGCTTAACGCGGTCACGCAGGGCGTCGGTCGCCTGCGGATAGCGCTGCAGCACCTCGCCGAAGGTCGCGCAGGCAAGGTCGCGCTGGTTCATGGCTGCGAGCGAGACACCGAGCTTGAACAGCATTTCGGGTGCCTTACGAGCCTTAGGGAAATTGCGGTTGGCGGCGAGGAAGATTTCGGCCGCCTCGCGCGGCTTCTTCTGTCCAAGCAGCGCTTCGCCAAGCCAGAAGTGGGCGTCCGCGGCGTGCTCGCTCTCGGGGAAGCGGGCGATCAGGTCGCGGAAACCGGCCTCGGCTGTGGCGTAGTCGCCGGAAAGAACGAACTGGTAGGCGGTGCGGTAGATTTCGTCATCGGCATCGCCGCCGGTGGGCAGCGCTGCGACGGCGGTACCGTCAGCCGGAGCTGCCTGGGCGGCAGGCGCGGCAGGTTCAAGCGGCTGCGGCGCGGCATCGGCGGCGATCGGGTTGCCCTGAGCGTCGAAGGTGATGCTGCCGAGTGTGCGCGGCGGGGTGCCGAGAACCTGCGCGCCGTTCTCGACCTGCGGAACGCTGCGGTAGAACTCGTCGTCGCCGCTGCCGGTGTCCTGCGTGGCCGCGAGGTCGCGCGGCGCGGCATCCTGGGTGGATGCCGGCCCGGCGTCAGAGCGCCGCTCTTCCAGTTCCTGGAAGCGCTGCTCATTGTCTTCCTGCATGCGGCGAAGCTGATCCTGCATCTGCAGGATCTGGAAGTTGAGTTCCTCGACCGTGCCGGTGAGCTGACGGATCTGCTCTTCCAGCTGAGCCACGCGCGGATCGGCGATCTGGGCGGTGGCGGGAGCCGCAAGAGACAGTGTCAGCGTCAGCGCGACGAGACCGCTGAACAAGGTTCGCAGAAACATGGATCCCTTACCTCGGTTGCGTGACCTTGAGTTGCTGCCGGCCACCCCAGTGGACCGACGGGCCGTTACTTATCAGCACAGCTCAGTTCGGCCAAATTGTGATTGCTGCGGCCCATGAAAAAAAGGCGGCCCGCAAGGACCGCCTCTTCATCTCTTTCGATGCCGACCGGCTTAGCTGCCGGCGCCACCCAGTACGGTGACAGCGCGGCGGTTCTGCGACCAGCACGAGATGTCGTCGCAGACAGCAACCGGGCGCTCCTTGCCGTAGGAAATGGTGCGGATGCGGTTGGCCGCAACGCCCTGCGAGACGAGGAAGTCGCGGGCAGCGGCGGCGCGGCGAGCACCGAGCGCCAGGTTGTACTCGCGGGTACCGCGTTCGTCGGCATGACCCTCGACGGTGATCGAGTACTGGGCGTAGCGGTTCAGCCACTGGGCCTGACGGGCCAGCGTCTGCTGGGCGTCGGCGCGGATCAGCGACGAGTCGGTATCGAAGAAGATGCGGTCACCAACGTTGACCGTGAAGTCCTGCGTCGATCCGGGTGTTGCGGCACCAGCCCCCGCACCGCCGAGGCCAAGGTCAGCGGCGTTGTTGGGGGTGTTCTTGCCCGCACAGCCCGCGACTGCGAGCATGGCAACGAGCGCGATGGCGACCGGGTTGCGGGTGATGGCTGCGATACGGCGCATTGCCGCCTCTCCTTCGCATTTGAGTGAATTGATTGAGCGTCCAGTAACCATGTTGCGGTTAAATTTCATTCAAGAAACAGGGTTAACGAATCCCGAACGCGCGTTCGAAGTTCCTCCGGACTCAGCGATTCTGCGCTTCTCGACGCAACTTTGGGCCGAAATGCGGCGAAAATGACATTGCTGTGGCGGCAAAACCAAACCGCCCGCTTGTAGGCGGGCGGTTCGAGCAATCGTTAACAGACGGAGGCCCCGGGTTTAGTCGAGCAGCGGCGACCACGCCGGGTCCGAAGCGAAGTTCGGCGTCGGGATCGGCTGCTCGTTACGGCCGGTCAGGTCGATCGAGAACAGCTTCGGTCCGCCGCCGGTCTCGCGGAAGAACATCAGCACGCGGCCATTTGGCGCCCAGGTCGGGCCTTCCTGCAGGCGGCCGGAGGAGAGGATGCGCTCGCCCGAGCCGTCGGTGCGCATCACGCCGATCTGGAACTCGCCGGCGGTCTGCTTGGTGAAGGCGATGAGGTCGCCGCGCGGGGACCAGACCGGCGTCGAATAGGTGCCGTCGCCGAAGGAGATGCGCTGCGGGTTCGAGCCATCCGCGCCCATCGTGTAGATGTGCGGGCGGCCGCCGCGGTCAGAGGTGAAGACGATGCGGCTGCCGTCCGGCGAATAGGACGGCGAAGTGTCGATCGAGTTCGAGTTGGTCAGCCGGGTGGTGTTACGGCTGCGCAGGTCCATTGTGTAGATGTTGGAATTACCGTCCTCGCGCATCAGGCTCATGATGACCTTCTGGCCATCCGGCGAGAAACGCGGCGCGAACGTCATGCCGGGGAAGTTGCCGACGAGCTCGCGCTGGCCGGTCTCGATCTGCAGCAGGTAGACCTGCGGCTGCGAGCCTTCGTAGGACATGTAGGTGATTTCCTGCCGGTTCGGCGAGAAGCGCGGCGTCATCACGATCGAACGGCCATCGGTCAGGGTTCGCTGGTTGGCGCCGTCCTGGTCCATGATGGCGAGACGCTTGACGCGGCCGTTCTTCGGGCCACTCTCGTCGACATAGACGATGCGGGTGTCGAAGTAGCCCTTCTCACCGGTGAGGCGCTCGTAGATCGCGTCGGCGATGATGTGAGCGACCCGGCGCCAGTTCGTCGGGTTGGCGAAGAACTGCTCGCCAATCAGCTGCTGGCCGGCAAAAGTGTCCCAAAGACGGAACTCGGCGCGCAGGCGACCATCGGCCTCCTGGCTGACGCGGCCGGTGACCAGCGCCTGCGCGTTGATGACGGTCCAGTCGTTGAAGCGGGGGGCCACATCCGGGTTGCTGACCTTCTCGATGAAGGCACCCTTGTCGATCGGCTTGAACAGGCCGGAACGCTTCAGGTCAGCGGCCACGACGGCGGCGATTTCCGCACCCTGCGAGCCAGAAGAGACGAAATCGGTGATCGCAATCGGCATCGGCTCGACCACGCCCTGCGTGATGTCGATTTCCAATTGCGCCCGAGCCGGTTGGACAGCGGCCAGCGCGATGCCGGCGGCCATCAGTCCGATGGAGAAGAATGCAGTCAGTGTGTTTTTCATTCTTTTGGCCTCATGGGTCCGGATGGGCTCATGGAATGTACGTTCAGAACATGTCCCGCGGATCGAAGTGGACAATCACGTCTGCCCAGGCTTCGTATTTCTCAGATGGAAGGTTGTAGGGCGCGCAGCGGATCACCGCGCGGCGGGCCGATTCAGCCGCCGTGCGTTCGATGCCGCCCGAGCCGCCGCCGGCGACGATGCGCGGGTCACCTTCAAGCTCGCCCGACGGGGAAAGCCTGAACTGCACCGACACCTTCAGGTTCTCGGCATCCGCCGCACCGGCCGGAACGTTCCAGCAGCGCTGGATCTGGCCGCGCAGCGCGTCCATCTCGCTCTGGCTGAGCTTGGCGCCCGTGGTCTGGCGTCCGCCGAGCGCAGCCTGCTGCTCCGAACGCTTGGCGCCGCCACCCGATGCCTTCTCGCGATTGAGCAGCGCGGCGACCTGGTCCTCGACGCTCTTTTCGTTCGAATCGCTGCTGGACGCGGTCTCGCGACGCTTCTCCTCGCGCGGTTTTTCAGGCTCCTTGCGGTCAGGCGTGCGCGCGGTCTGCGCCTTGGGCGGCTGCGGCTTGCTCTGCGGCACCGGCGCGACGTCCGGCAGCGCTGCCATGTCCTGCTTCGGCTGTTCCGGCTGTACCGGCTCAGGCGCGGGGTCCGGCTTCACTTCCTGCTTGGGCTCAGGCTTGGGCGCGACCTCGGTCGCCGGGACCGGCTGCGGTTCCGGAGCGGGGGCTGCCTCAGGCTCGGGCTCGGGAGTTGGCGTCGGCTTTGGATCGGGAGCCGGCGGAGGGGCCTCCGCCGTCTCGACCGGACGCGGCTTGGGCTCGGGCGTCGGCGGGGTCGGCAGGTCGATCTTGTTGTCGCCTACCTCCTGCGCGTCCTCGACAATGTCGGGCTTGGAGGTGGGAACCGGCGCAGGCTTCTCGGCCACGGGCGCCTTCTTGTCGCCCTTCACGCTCTGCGCGATCTCCTCGATCGGCACGATGTCGACCGGGAACGACTCGGCATTCGTCAGCTCGAGCGGCCGCGGCGACGACAGCGTGAAAAGACCCGCTGCGAGAGCGAGGGCATGCAGTGCCAGCGATGTGGACAGGCCGGCCTTCATTTATCCTAGCTGCCCTGTTCAGGAAGGGTCACGAGACCGACATTGCGGAAGCCGCCGGCATTGATCCGGCCAAGCACGCGCATGACGCTGGCGTAGTCCGCAGCACCATCGGCGCGCACGAACACGCGCTCGTCATAACCGGTCTCGGCGATCGCCTGCAGGCGTGGGACGATCTCGTCGAAGGTGATCTCGGTTTCCTGAAGGAAGATCTGGCCCTGGGAATTGACCGACACGGTGATCGGCTGCTTGTCGGCGTTGAGCGCCTTGGCGCTCGACTCCGGCAGGTCGATCGGCACGCCCGCCGTCATCAGGGGCGCGGCCACCATGAAGATGATGAGCAGCACGAGCATCACGTCGACGAGCGGCGTGACGTTGATCTCGGAGACAAGCGCCTTCGAGCGCCGGCCACGCCGCGATCGTCCACCGCCATTCTGTCCAAAGGACATACCCATCCGACTAACTCCTAGGCCGCTGCCCGGACGGGCACCTTTTCATCGATTTGGCGCGAAAGGATGGCCGAGAACTCGTCGGCGAAGCCTTCCATGCGAAGGCCGAGCTTGGCCGCATCGGCGGTCAGCTTGTTGTAAGCAATGGTGGCCGGGATAGCGGCGAGAAGACCAATCGCGGTGGCAAGCAGCGCCTCGGCGATACCGGGTGCCACAACCGCAAGGTTGGTCTGACCGGAGGCCGCAATCGACTGGAACGAAGTCATGATGCCGACGACCGTGCCGAACAGGCCGATGAACGGGCCGGCGGAACCAACGGTGGCAAGGAAGCCCATCCGGCTTTCCAGCGCTTCCATCTCGCGGGTCAGCGCGAGGTCCATCGCCTTGTCGATGCGGTTCTGCAGGCTGATGGGCGACTTCACGCCCTTTTCAAAGCTCTTCTTCCACTCGCGCATGGCGGCAACGAAGATTGAGCCCATGCCGGCAGTCTTGCGCTCCGACAGCGAGCGATAGAGTTCTTCCAGCGACTGGCCGGACCAGAACACTTCCTCAAAGCGGTTGAGCGCCGCGCGCATGCGATTGAAGGCGAGCGTCTTGTCGATGATGATGGCCCAGGTCCAGACGGACGCTCCAAGCAGGCCCAGCATCACTAGCTTGACCACCCAGCTCGCCTGCCAGAACAGCGCCCACAAAGAATGGTCACCGCCAGGTGCGGTTAGTGCCATTTGTTCCATGAAACCTAGTCCCTAAGATCTCGGGTCGGCAGTGCCGGCCAAGCGCACCCATCACTCGACGTTTCGCTCCCTGAAAGCCGGAACGCGCCAAAGTGCGCTGTTGCCCGGCCTTTTCGGGTCCAATTTTGGTGAAAGGAAGGCGCGCGGAAACGGCACAACTTTCACTGTCTTCTTGATGGAGGGTTAAGGTTAATGATGGGTTAGGAGTGGCGCAGATGTGATGTAGGGCGGCGAGGCTGTCGGAGGGAGTGACGACTGATTACTCAGCCGCACTTGAGCATGAACGCCGCTATCCATTCCTTCGGGAAACGCCGCGGGCGGCCGGATTGACTGATGATTGCGGCCTCGACCTTGGCTTCCACCAGCACCTCTTCACCGCGCTTCAGTACCTGCGCCATGTGGATGCGGGCACCCGAAACGCTTTCGGTGCGGGTTTCGACCGTCAGAATGTCGTCGATGCGGGCAGGGGCCTTGAAGTCGATCTCCATGCGGCGCACGACCCAGGCGAGCTTTTCACCATGCACGCCGTCGGCAAGGTCGGTGTGGTGGACGCCCGCAAGCCGCAGGAAATCAGAGCGGCCGCGCTCCAGGAACTCGAGATAGCGCGCGTGATACACGACACCGGAGAAGTCGGTGTCGGCATAGTAGACGCGGGCGACGATCCGGTGGCCGAAGTCCGTCAGCTCGCCGGCGAGGCCGACCGAAGGGTTTTCAGGATTGCTCATTCGTCGTCGAACAGGTTGATCTGGCTCGCGGTCACGTTTTCCGGCGCGTTGAGGCCGAGGTGTTCCCAGGCGATGCGCGTCAGCACGCGCCCCCGCGGCGTGCGCTGGATGAAGCCCTGCTGGATCAGATAGGGCTCGATTATATCCTCGATCGCGTCGCGCGGCTCGGAAAGGCCCGCCGCGATCGTCTCGATGCCAACAGGGCCGCCACCGAAGTTGCGGGCGATCATGCCGAGATAGCGGCGGTCGAGGCTGTCGAGGCCAAGCGCATCGACCTCGAGGCGGGTGAGTGCCGCGTCGGCCACCTTGCGGTCTACGATTTCTGCGCCGGCGACGGTGGCGAAGTCACGGACGCGGCGCAGCAGGCGGCCGGCGATACGCGGCGTGCCGCGGGCACGGCGGGCAACCTCGATTGCGCCGTCCTTGCTCATCGGCAGGCCGAGGATGCGCGCGCCACGGCTGACGATCTGCTCCAGCTCCTCAACCGTATAGAACTCAAGCCGGGTCGGAATGCCGAAACGGTCGCGGAGCGGGTTGGTCAGCAGGCCAAGGCGCGTCGTTGCGGCCACCAGCGTAAAGCGGGCAAGGTCGATCTTGACCGAGCGCGCGGCCGGGCCCTCGCCAATGATGAGGTCGAGCTGAAAATCCTCCATCGCGGGATAGAGGATTTCCTCGACCGCCGGATTGAGGCGGTGAATCTCGTCGATGAAGAGGACGTCGCGTTCCTCGAGATTGGTCAGCAGCGCTGCGAGATCGCCTGCCTTGGCGATGACCGGGCCCGAGGTCGAGCGAAAGTTGACGCCGAGCTCGCGCGCCATGATCTGCGCCAGCGTCGTCTTGCCGAGACCGGGCGGGCCGACGAACAGGACGTGGTCGAGCGCTTCGCCGCGGTTCTTCGCGGCCTCGATGAAGATCTTCAGGTTGGCGCGCGCCGCCGCCTGCCCGACGAAATCGTCAAGCGTCTGCGGCCGCAGCGAGACATCGAGGTCTTCGCCGCGCTTTTCCGGAGTGATCAATCGTGGGGCGAGGCTCATGAGCGCTTCCTTAGCAGAGGAGACTCAGCCTGTCTCATCTCAAGCCTCAAGTTTGAACGGCAGGTGCTCACCGCGCCAGCTCCTTGAGGCCAAGGCGGATGAGTTTGGCCGAGTCGGCGTCCTCGCCAGCGACCTTAACCGCGGCGGCTATCGCATTCGCGGCAATGTCGCGCGAGTAGCCGAGATTGGTGAGCGCGGAGACGGCATCCGCGACCGGGGCCGGGGCGACGCCCTCGCCGAGTTCCTGCTTGAGCCCGATCGTGCCGGTTGCCTCGCCGGCAAAGGCCGGGGCCTTGCTCTTCAGTTCAGTGACGATGCGCTCGGCGACCTTCTTTCCGACGCCCGGAGCGCGCGAAACCATGGCGATGTCGCGCAGCGCGATCGCGTTAGCGAGTTCGGACGGAGAGAGGGTCGAAAGAACCGCAAGCGCGACCTTGGCGCCGACGCCCTGCACGTTCTGCAGCAGGCGGAACCACTCACGCTCCAGTGCCGAGGCGAAACCATAGAGCCGGATCATGTCCTCGCGGACATAGGTCTCGATGAAGAGGACGGCTGCAACGCCTGTGCCGCCAAGGGAGCCAAGGGTGCGGGCCGAGCAATAGACAAGATAGCCGACACCGTGGACGTCGATGACGCAGTGGTCCTCGGCGATCTCGTCGACGGTTCCCTTCAGCTTCCCGATCATGCCGTTCCCCCGACCTATCCGGCAGCGGCGAGGGCCGCGGCCATTCTTCCGCTGACGCTCTGGCGATGATGGGCATGGCAGATGGCGATCGCAAGCGCGTCGGCCGAATCGTCCGTATCGAAGGTCGCCTTCGGCATCAGCACATTCACCATCATGTGAATCTGCTTCTTGTCGCCGTGGCCGACGCCGATCACCGTCTTCTTGACGGCGTTGGGGGCGTATTCGGCGACGGGAAGGCCGGCGAGCGCGGGCACCAGCATGGCGATGCCGCGCGCCTGGCCTAGCTTCAGCGTCGCCGTCGCGTCCTTATTGACGAACGTTTGCTCGACGGCAGCCTCGTGCGGCATGAAGTTGTGAACGATCGCTGCAAGCCCGTCATGCAGCTGGCGCAGGCGGGAGGCGAGGTCGGCGTCCTGATCGGAACGCACCGTGCCGGAGGCAACGAAGCGCAGGGAGTTGCCCAGCGCGTCGACGATGCCCCAGCCGGTGCGCCTGAGGCCCGGATCGATGCCGATGATGCGAATCGTTTCGTGCATTTGCTCACTCTATGCAGATGGCATATGAATGCCATCACAAAGTGAACAAAACAGAAACGTGAAGTGAGGAATCAGCTGCGGCCGAAAGCGGTCTGCAAGAGGTTCAGCTGTTCATTGACCGGGTTGATGCTGCGGCCCATGCCGGGAAAGCCCGGCAGCGAGTCGCCGTAGATCTGCTCGTCCATGCGGCGTACGCGGGCCTGCAGGCGCAACGAGTGGTCAACGATGGCGAGGAATGCCGGCGGCAGCTCGTTCCAGCCCGGCGTGTCCGTGTGCGCGGACGCCGTGTCTAGACGGACCTTCGACTTCTCGGCCGCGACCTGGTCGCGGGTCATCTCGCCGGAATTGGCGGCGCGCTGCAGCAGCAGCCACGATGCGATCTGCATCAGGCGGGTGGTCAGGCGCATGGATTCAGCCGCATAGAGGGTGGCGGCAACGCGCGAGAGCTTCTTGGCTTCGGCGCGACCGTCGCCGTCGAGGTACTCCGCAGCCTGCTCGACGAGGCTCATGCCCTCGTCATAAAGCGGCTTGAACGAATTCGAGAACACGCGACGCTCGGCGAGCTTGATCGTGTTCGTTTCCTCGCAAATCTGTCCAAACATTAACCGCTTCCCTACGCACACTGGAAAATCGACGCTCGTGCATATCGTCCCGGTGGGGAACGATATGAAGTCGAATTTGGTCCGTTACCCACCGCAACGCAAGCACATGTTTAACGAAGGGTTAACGGCGAAAAGGTGGCGCAAGAGCCTGGCTCAAGACAAAAAAAGAGCCGCGGAAGGCGGCTCTCAGGAGTTAAACAGGGAGGCGTCAAACGAAGTGGCCGAGCCACTCAGTAAGAATCCAGAAGTCTGGATACCCACAGCTATGACACGGAATGCTTAACCGAACCTTAACGCGCCAACCGGACGTTAAGCTTAACGTCCGGTTACCGGGTTCGCGCTGGCGAATCACGCCTCCTTGGCTAGGTCGCGCAGGCGGAATTTTTGGATCTTGCCGGTGGAGGTCTTCGGGATCTCGGTGAAGATGATCTTGCGCGGGCACTTGAAGCGCGCCAGAAGCGAACGGCAGTGCTCGATCATCTCCTCTTCGGTGACGACCGCGCCGGGCTTCAGCTCGACGAAGGCGACGGGCGTCTCGCCCCACTTCTCGTCAGGCTTGGCGACAACGCCGCAGGACGCCACCGCCGGGTGCTTGTAGAGCGCATCCTCAACCTCGATCGAGGAAATGTTCTCGCCGCCGGAGATGATGATGTCCTTCGAGCGGTCCTTGAGCTGGATGTAGCCGTCCGGATGCATCACGCCGAGGTCGCCCGAGTGGAACCAGCCGCCGGCGAACGCTTCCTCGGTAGCGGGCAGGTTCTTCAGGTAGCCCTTCATGACGATGTTGCCGCGGAACATGACCTCGCCGATGGTCTCGCCATCGGCAGGAGTCTCTTCCATCGTCTCCGGATCGCGCACTGACAGGCCCTCGAGCGCAGCGTAGCGGACGCCCTGGCGAGCTTTCTTGGCCGCTCGCTGATCCTTCGGCAGTTCATCCCACTCGGCGTGCCACTCGTTGACCACTGCCGGGCCGTAAGTTTCGGTAAGGCCATAGAGGTGGACGACGGCAAAGCCGGCTTCCTGCATCGCGGCGAGAACCGTCTCGGGCGGAGGGGCGGCCGCGGTGTTGAAGGTGACGATCTGCGGGAAGTCGCGCTTCTCGCCTTCCGGGGCATTGAGGAGGGCGGACATGACGATCGGTGCGCCGCACAGATGGGTGACGCCAAAATCGGCGATCGCGTCGTACATTGCCTTGGCGCGCACCCAGCGCAAGCAGACATGCGTGCCGGCAGTCAGCGCCAGGGTCCACGGGAAGCACCAGCCGTTGCAGTGGAACATCGGCAGCGTCCACAGATAGACCGGGTTGCGGCCCATGCCGGCGTGGATCGTGTTGGTGTAGGCCATCAGCGCCGCGCCGCGGTGATGGTAGACGACACCCTTCGGATTGCCGGTCGTGCCCGAGGTGTAGTTGAGCGCGATCGCGTCCCATTCGTCGTCCGGCATCGACCAGGCGAAGTCCTCGTCGCCGCTGGAGACGAATTCCTCATAGTCGAGCTCGCCGATACGGTCGCCCTTCGCATAAGGAGCGTCGTCGCCAAATTCCGGATCATCGAAGTCGATGATGAGCGGCTTCACGGTGGCGATCTGCAGCGCTTCCCTGACGACGCCCGAGAACTCGCGGTCGACGATGAGCAGCTTCGAATTCGAGTGGTCGAGCTGGAAGGCGATGATCGCGGCATCAAGGCGCGTGTTGAGGGAATGCAGTACTGCCTTCACCATCGGTACGCCAAAATGCGCCTCGAGCATCGGCGGCGTGTTCGACAGCATGACGCTGACCGTATCGCCCTTGCCGATGCCGCGTTTGGCGAGCGCCGAAGCAAGCTTCAGTGAACGGCGCCAGAACTCGGCGTAGGTCGTGCGCGACTTGCCATGGATAATCGCGACCTGGTTGGGGAACACCTTCGCTGCACGCTCGAGATAGGTGAGCGGTGTCAGCGGCTGATAGTTCGCAGGATTTTTGTCGAGCCCGATCTCGTAGGGGTTGCTCATCAGAATTCCCTCCTGTCGCCGGGGATTCTCGTACGGCGACAGGACCGTCATCAACCCCAGAGTTCGAAAACACCGTCCCATATCAGTTTTGCGCCAACAATCATCACCATAGTGTACATGAAAGGATAGAACATTTCGGGCTTGATCCGGCGCACGATCCAGGCACCCGCAAGTGTTGCAAGGGGTGCGAGGGGCATGAGCACAGCTGATGCCGCTAGGTTAGTTGCGTCGAACTGTCCCAGGGCGAAATAGGGGATAAGTTTTACTGCGTTCATGATCGCAAAGAAGGTGACGCTGGTGCCGACGAACAGGCTCGGCGTCTGCCGCAGCGGCAGGGTGTAGACCTGGTAGGGCGGGCCTCCCGCATGGGCAACAAAGCTGGTGAAGCCCGAAATTACCCCCCAGAACGTGCCCCTGATCGCGCTGTGTGAGCCCACGTGCTCGATCGAGCGAAGCTTCTGCCATAGCCAGCGCAGCGCAAAGGCGAGTGCAACGACACCGACGATGAGGCGGACGGCTCCCGCCGTCACCACCGCTGCCGTCAGCCAGCCGATCCCGATGCCCGCCAGCGCACCAGGCAGCATCAGCTTCAGGGTTAGGTCGTCGCGATGACCGCGCCACGACCACAGCGAAACGATGTCCATGACGATCAGGATCGGCAGCATGATCGCCGCCGCCTGCACTGGCGAGATGACGAGCGTCATCAGCGGTACGCCGATCAGCGCCATCGCGCCGCCCAGACCGCCCTTCGACAGACCAACGAGCACCACGGCCGGAACGGCGGTGGCGTAGAACCAGGGATCAGCGAGCAGGGAATACATTTGAGGCGGGGCGCTGCGTTGTTTGCGAACCCATAGACCGGAAGCGCACGCTTGGCGAGGGCGTTGCGTTGCTCTAAAGCCGGAGAAGACGACTGGAGGAGCAGCCGGGCCTTCCGCTGGGCTATTGTCTGCCTGCCCATGCGTGACTGCCCAAATCCAACCACGATCGCCATCCATTGAGGCCGAGAAGCAGGAAGTTCATGAACCCGACCGAGATACCGAATCGCTGCCGTATCGTCCTTGTGGCGCCCGAGGGTGCCGCACCCGAGCGCCTGCTCGCGGCACTGGAAGGCGGGGATGTCGCCTCGCTCATCCTGCCGCAGTGGGGCATGGATGACGACGCGCTGCAGAAATACACCGAGACGATCGCCCCGGCCGCGCAGGCCGCCGGCGTTGCCGTGATGGTGGCGGGCGATCCGCGCATCGCCGCACGCGCCAAGGCAGACGGCATCCATATCGAGACGAACCGCAAGTCGCTCGAAGAGGTGATCGACAAGCACCAGGCGAAGCTGATGGTGGGCACCGGGGGCGTCACCACGCGCGACGACGCGCTGGAGCTCGGCGAGGCACGTCCCGACTACATGTTCTTCGGTCGGTTCGGCTACGACAGCAAGCCAGAGCCGCATCCCCGCAACCTCAAGCTCGGTGGCTGGTGGGCGGAGATGGTGCAGCTGCCTTGCATCGTGCTGGGCGGTTCAGATCTTGAATCTGTCATCGCGGTCGCGGCGACGGGCGCGGACTTCGTCGCCCTGTCTGCCGCGGTTTACGGCGATGGTGGCGACCCGGCAGCGGCGGTCAAGCGCGCAAACGAACTTCTGGATGAACGCGCACCTCGTTTCGAGGATGGGGAGTGAGTTGAAGCGTCTAGCCGTTATCATTCTGACGGGACTGGCCGGATGGGCGGCATCGCCCGCTGCCGCCCAGATGCCTGATGGCGGCCGGGTGACCGCGCCGTCGCTCGAGAATGTCGATCCGGGCCGCTTCAGCGAGAGCCCGGCGGATGTAGCCTACGCCGCTTACCAGCGAGGCTACTACCTCACGGCGCTGCGGCTCGCGACGCCGCTCGCGGAAGCGGGCAACCCGGCATCGCAAACGCTCGTAGCCGAAATCTATTCGCGTGGGCTCGGCGTGAAGCCGGACATCGCCAAGGCGATGGAATGGTACGAGAAGGCATCCGAGCGTAACGTGCCGGAGGCAACCTTCCAGCTGGCGATGATCCTGCTGGATGGCGGGCCGGAGATCCGCGACCGCGAGCGCGCCTACACGCTGATGAAGAAGGCGGCCGATCAGGGCCACCGCCTTGCGCAGTTCAACTACGCGCAAATGGCGATTGCGCGCATTCCCGGCCAGCGCGGCTATGCGGAGGCTGTACCCTATCTCGAAAAGGCGGCAACCGCCGGCCTTCCCGAAGCGCAGTATGCGATGGCGCAGGTGCGCACGGAGGGACTGGACGGCAAGTCGATCAACGGCAAGGAAGCGCGCGAGTGGCTGGAGAAGGCAGCGCAGCAGGGCTTTGACACAGCACAGATCGAGCTCGGCACCTGGCTGGTAGACCACAGCGGCACGGCGGCCGGCCAGGCGGAAGGTTTTGGCTGGCTGATGCGCGCGGCAAGCGCGGGTAATCCCGCCGCCCAAAACCGTGTCGCCAAGCTCTATCGTGCCGGCGTCGGCGTCGAGCCCGACCGCATCCAGGCAGCGAAGTGGTACCTGCGCGCGCGCCGCGCAGGGCTGATCGACCCGATCATGGAAGACCAGCTCGACGGCATGACCGAGGAGGAAATCCGGCTGGCTACTCTCGACGCCAACAGGCTCAACTGAATCGGGCTACTCTTGCCTCTGAGGGCGTTTTGTGTTCTTGGAAACCCGATGATGCGTGCCCGCACGTCGGCGCGCCCCTCCAATATTCCGGAACCGAGCAATGGCTAAGATCAACGGCAACGAAATCCGTCCGGGCAACGTCATCGAGCACGATGGCGGCCTCTGGGTGGCGGTGAAGACCAATGCGGTGAAGCCTGGCAAAGGCGGCGCCTATAACCAGGTCGAGCTGAAGAACCTCATCAACGGCACCAAGCTGAACGAGCGTTTCCGCGCTGCGGAGACCGTCGAGCGCGTCCGTCTCGAGCAGAAGGACTTCACGTTCCTCTATGAGCAGGGCGATGCGCTGGTGTTCATGGACGACGAGAGCTACGAGCAGCTCGAGCTCGAAAAGGACTTCGTTGGCGAGCGCGCCGCGTTCCTGCAGGACGGCATGAAGGTGACCGTCGAACTGCACGAGGACCGTCCGATCGGCATCAAGCTGCCGGATCAGGTCACGCTTACCATCACCGATGCCGACCCGGTCGTTAAGGGCCAGACGGCTGCGTCGTCCTACAAGCCGGCCGTGCTTGAGAACGGCATCCGCGTTTTGGTTCCGCCGTTCATCTCGGCGGGCGAGAAGGTCATCATCGACACCAACGAAATCACCTACGTCAGCCGCGCCTGATCGTTGGTGATACGATTACTGCTCACGCCTGGCGCCGCGGCATGACCGCGGCGCACGGCTGAGCGCCAGCTCTTTGAACGAGCAACAGACGGTTTCGGAGAAAGTTCATGGCGCGTTCGGCGATCATCAACGTCATGGTGCAAGCAGCCATGAAGGCCGGCAAGTCGCTGGCACGCGACTTCGGTGAGGTTCAGAACCTCCAGGTTTCGCTGAAGGGTCCCGGCGATTACGTCAGCCAGGCGGACCGCAGGGCGGAAGAGATCATCTACTCGGAACTGTCGCGGGCGCGTCCCGGCTATTCCTTCCTGATGGAAGAGCGCGGCACGGTCGCTGGCGACGATGACCAGCACCGCTGGATCGTCGATCCGCTCGACGGCACCACCAACTTCCTGCACGGCATTCCGATCTTCGCGATCTCGATCGCGCTGGAGCGCCAGGGTCAGATCGTCGCCGGCGTCATCTACAACCCGGCAATGGACGAGCTCTATACCGCGGAGCGCGGTGGCGGCGCGTTCATGAACGACCGCCGCCTGCGCGTTGCCGCGCGTGCGAAGCTGTCGGACGCGGTCATCACCACCGGCATTCCGCATCTCGGCCGCGGCCATCACGGCGTCGCGCTGATCGAGCTCAAGAACATCATGGACGAGGCCGCCGGCATCCGCCGCTTCGGCGCCGCATCGCTCGACCTTGCCTATGTCGCTGCCGGCCGCGTTGATGGCTACTGGGAGCGCTGGCTGTCGCCGTGGGACATCGCTGCGGGCATCCTGATGGTGCGCGAGGCGGGCGGCTTCTCGTCCGACATTTCGGGCGGTCAGAACATGCTCGAGGATGGCACCATCGTCGCCGCCAACGAGCCGATCCACCGCCAGCTGCTGCAGCAGCTGGCCAAGAAGGCCTGATCAGGCTCCCGGAGCGCGATCTGCGCGCTCTCCTTCATTGAAGAAGCTGGGCCGCAGCCCTACCTCTTGCAGACTTTTGCAAGGGATGGAGGACATTGCGGCCCATGCTCGAATTCGTCGGCGAACATTTTTACTGGGTGGGGGACCCCACCGCGTGGGTTGCCCTGGTTACCCTGATCGTCCTCGAGGTTGTCCTCGGCATCGACAACCTCATCTTCATCTCCATCCTCACCAACAAGCTTCCCGAAGAAAATCGGGTGATGGCACGCCGGCTCGGCATTGGTGCCGCGCTGATCATGCGGCTGCTGCTGCTGGCGACCGTCGCCTACATCGTTCACCTCACCGAGCCGCTGTTCGAGCTGTTCGGTCATCCGTTCTCGTGGCGCGACCTGATCCTGATCGCCGGCGGCCTGTTCCTGGTCTGGAAGGCGACCAAGGAGATCCATCACTCGGTCGACCCGACTGACACCAAGGACCAGATGCTTGGCGAGAAGGTCGCCTTATCGCTGGGCGGGGCGGTGTTTCAGATCCTGCTGCTCGACCTTGTCTTTTCGATCGACTCGATCATCACCGCCGTTGGCATGACCGACGAGCTGGCCCTTATGTACATTGCCGTGATCGTCGCGGTGATCACCATGTTGATTGCCGTCAACCCGCTGTCGCGCTTCATCGAGCAGAACCCGACGATCGTTATGCTGGCGCTCGGCTTCCTCCTGATGATCGGCACGACGCTGATTGCGGACGGCATGGGCTTCCATGTGCCGAAGGGCTACATCTACGCGGCAATGGGTTTTTCGGCGCTGGTCGAGGGCCTTAACATGCTGGCGCGGCGTAAGAAGCGGCTCGACAAGGCAAGCGGGACAGACACGCACCACTGAGGTTTTCAGATGCCCCGCCCGGTGGCTGGCATGTCCTCGCCGGGCACGGGGATCAGCATGGTCCGCTCCTTGAGCCAGGGATGGATCTCGACGGCACGCCTGAGTGCAGCCTGTCCTGCCTCGATCCGCCCCTGCTGCATCAGGATCAGCGCCTGGCCGGACAGGGCGGCGAAATGGAGGGGCTCCAGCGCAAGCGTGCGCTCGATGTCCTGGAGGGAGCCCTCGAAATCGCGCTTGAGGAAACGGATGAAGGCGCGCTGGTTCCAGCCTTCGGCATAGTCCGGCGCCTCTGCCACGACCTTGTCGAGGATCGCCAGCGCCCCGTCCCAGTCGTACGACTCGCGCCGGCGCATTGCCTCGGAGATCGCTTCGGTAATCGCGGGCGTCGGCGCCTCCGCCATCCACATGCGCCAGACAGCGTCCTCGGCCATGCGGCCCTCGCGCTCGGTGGTGGCTGTTTGCAGGGCGCGGAACAGTTTTTCGCGGTCCGCCAGGTTCGGCTTTCCTTCGGCATAAAGCGGGAGCGGCAATGCGGTGATCAGGAACGCGGCGAGCAGGGCACGGCGCGTCAGCATGATCACACCCCGCTGAGGACCAGAATGGTCGGCCGGCGAGGCAGATCCCGCCGTGAGACCGTGAACGAGCGCTCTTCGAAGAATCTTACGTCAAAGTTTTCGCCCATCAGGCTGGTGAACTCGCCGATCGGCGTCGCATGCCGGTGCATCGGCAGGATGATCGAGGAGAACAGCCGCCGCGCGATCTCGCTCATGCCTTCAACCGAGAGCGTCATGCCCCCGTCGATCGGCACCATGACGATGTCGAGCCGGCCGATCGCGGCGTAGTGCTCGTCCGCGAGGTGATGGTGCAGGTGGCCGAGATGGCCGATGCAGAGGTTGGCGATCTCGAAGATGAAGATCGAGTTCCCGTCCGGAATCATGCCGCCGCCAAAGGAGCGGATGTCGGTCGGCACGTTGCGGATGTAGACGTCATCGACGGTGAGAGCGTGGCGGGCAGGGCCGCCCTCCGGGTTCCAGCCGCGCAGGACGTGCTCGATGCGGGCGTCCGGAACTTCCGTGTAGTGGGTGCGGTGGGCGCGGTTCATCGTCACCACGCGGGGCAACAGCTCACTACCGTAGACGCCGGAGAAGTCGGTCGCGACGCGCACGTCGGCGGGGCTTTCGATCACATAGGTCGAGTGGCCGGCATAGGTGATCGTGACCGCCTCTTCGGCGGGAGCCTCAGCCTTCAGGACGCGCGAGCCGGAGTAGTTGGCGTAGATGACGCGGGGAAGCTCCTCAGCGATCGCGAGGCAGCGACTGGGCGGCGGCACGTCGGCCTCCTGCGCGTCTGCCGGCAGGCAGTGAAGGCTGATGAACAATGCTGCTGCAAGCAAGAGGCGCATGAGCGGTCTCCGGTCGGCTGCATTCAGCGTGATGGTACATGCGGGAGTATTCGCAACCACCGGGAAAAATCTGACGCAACGTCACGATTTCGCGAGTTGGCGCCTCATGCGCTCGTCTGGACGGCAACGAGGCTTTTCTCTATAAGGCGCGGCATCCAGAAACATCGCGAAAGCTGTCGACAGGGGTTCCATGGCCGGTCATTCACAATTCAAGAACATCATGCATCGCAAGGGGCGCCAGGATGCTGTGCGCTCGAAGATGTTTTCCAAGCTCGCGCGCGAAATCACCGTCGCTGCGAAGCTCGGCGTTCCTGACCCTGCCATGAACCCACGCCTGCGTCTGGCGATCCAGAACGCCAAGGCGCAGTCCATGCCGAAGGACAACATCCAGCGCGCCATCAACAAGGCGGCTGGCAATGACGGCGAGAACTACGAAGAGGTCCGCTACGAGGGTTACGGCCCGGGCGGCGTCGCCGTCATCGTCGAGGCACTGACCGACAACCGCAACCGCACTGCGTCGAACGTCCGCGCCGCCTTCACCAAGGCCGGCGGTTCGCTCGGTGAAACCGGCTCGGTGTCATTCCTGTGGGACCGTGTCGGCGAGATCGTCTACCCCGCGTCCGCCGGCGATGCGGACAAGGTCATGGAAGCAGCGATCGAGGCTGGCGCCGACGACGTCCAGTCGGACGAGGATGGCCACGTCATCATCTGCGCCTTCGAGAGCATCGGCGAGGTTACCTCGGCGCTCGAAGCCTCGCTTGGCGAGCCCGAGTCGGTGAAGACGATCTGGAAGCCGCAGACCAACACCGCGGTGGACGAGGATCGCGCACGTTCGATCCTGAAGCTGATCGCCACCCTCGAGGATGATGACGACGTGCAGAACGTCTACGCGAACTTCGAGGTCGACGACGCGACCATGGCAAAGCTCAGCGCCTAAGCTGCAGAGCGACGAAATTCATCTGACAATGCACGCGGGAGCCCGGCTTCCGCGTGCATTTTCTTTTTCAGGCTGTGTCTGGGCTCAGTGATCGTGGTAGTGGCCCCAGCATCGGCCAAGCGCGGCGCCAAGTGCGATACCGATCGCAATGCCGACCGCGATGTTCCCGATCGAGATTCCGATCGCCATCCCCACCACGATCCCGCAGACCATACCGGCAGCCATGTCCGGATAGTTCATGGCGAAACTCCTTTCACCGGGAGTCGAACGGCGAGGAGCGTGCAAGGGTTCCGCCAGAGCTCGACAACAAAAAACCCGCCGAGAGGCGGGCTCTTCGTTTCGTCCTGAACAGGCGCTGGCTTAGATGCCGAGGCCTTCGTAACGCTTCTTGAACTTCGAGACGCGGCCGCCACGGTCGACGAGCGTCTGCGTGCCGCCCGTCCACGCCGGATGCGTGCTCGGGTCGATGTCGAGGTTCATCGTGTCACCGTCGTTGCCCCAGGTGGAGCGGGTGAAGTATTCGGTCCCATTGGTCATGACGACCTTGATGGTGTGGTAATCGGGATGGATATCAGCTTTCATCGGTGTCGTCCTGGCTTATGGGCGTTCTGCGGCGCTACGCTGCGGCGATGCGCCCACTGTCAAAACCTGAAGCCGCAGCTATTGAGTGCCACAGCTTCAAAAACGGTCGGCTGGCCTATACAGGAGCCAGCACGAATTCACAAGTGGAGTCGCCGGAAATTCGGCGCCCAGCGGAAATCAGGATGAAGAAATGGCCGATAACGGACGAGACGGCACACGGCGCACACGCACGCTGAACCCTCTGCGCCGCATCCTGCCCTATATGTTCCGCTATCGCGGTCTCGTCATTGGCGCGGGCATCTCGCTGCTGATGGCGGCGCTGACGACGCTGACGCTGCCGCTTGCCGTGCGCCGCATGATCGACCACGGGTTCAGCGATTCCAACTCGGCCTTCATCACCAGCTATTTCTCGATGTTGATTGTGCTGGCGGTGCTGCTCGCGGCGGCATCGGCCATGCGCTACTTCTTCGTCATCACGCTCGGCGAACGCGTCGTTTCTGACATCCGCAGCGACGTCTTCGCGCATGTGACGCGGTTGTCGCCGGCGTTCTTCGATCGCACCCAGTCGGGCGAGATCGTCTCGCGGCTGACGGCCGACACCACCCAGATCAAGTCCACCGTGGGGGCAACCGCGTCGGTGGCGCTGCGCAACCTCATCATGGGCCTTGGCGCGATGGCGATGATGGTCGTCACGAGCCCGAAGCTCTCCGGCATCGTCATTGCAGTCATTCCCATCGTCGTGCTGCCGCTGGTTGCCTTCGGGCGTTCGGTGCGCCGCCGCTCGCGCTATGCGCAGGATACCCTTGCAGAAGCGACCGCCTATGCGGCCGAGCAGATCGGCTCGMCCCGCACGCTGCAGGCCTTCACCAACGAGGTGCTGGTCACCGAGCGATTTGCGAATGCCGTCGAGGCCGCATTCAATGCGGCGAAGTCGTCGGTGCTCGCGCGGTCGTTCCTGACCTTCTTTGCGATCGTCACCGTGTTCAGCTCGGTTGTCGCCGTGCTGTGGATCGGCTCGCACGACGTGCTGTCGGGCGCGATTTCGGCCGGCACGCTTGGTCAGTTCCTGCTCTATGCGGTGTTTGCCGCCGGTGCGCTCGGCGCGCTTTCGGAAGTGTGGGGCGAGCTCTCGCAGGCTGCCGGTGCTGCCGAGCGGCTGGGTGAACTCCTCGATGAGGAGCCGGCGATCCGCGCGCCCGCCAATCCGATCCCGCTGCCGAAGCCCGCGCGCGGCGCGGTCGAGTTCCGCGACGTTTCCTTCATCTACCCGACACGGCCGGGGCAGCAGACGCTGCAGGGACTTTCCTTCTCCATCAAGCCCGGCGAGACGGTCGCGATTGTCGGCCCGTCGGGCGCTGGCAAGAGCACCGTGTTCTCGATGCTCCTGCGCTTCTACGACCCGACCACCGGCGCGGTGCTGGTGGATGGCGTCGATGTGAAGCAGGCGGACCCGGAGGATGTGCGCGAGCGAATCGCGATCGTGCCGCAGGACGTGACGATCTTTGCCGCCTCGGCTGCCGAGAACATCGCCTTTGGCCGTCCCGGTGCAGACCGCGCGGCGATCGAGCGGGCAGCAAAGGATGCGCATGCCCACGAGTTCATTTCACAGCTTGAGGACGGGTACGACACGCAGCTCGGCGAGCGTGGTGTGACCCTCTCCGGTGGCCAGCGCCAGCGCGTGGCGATTGCCCGTGCGATCCTGCGCGACGCGCCTATCCTGCTGCTCGACGAAGCGACCTCGGCCCTCGACGCGGAAAGCGAGACGCTGGTGCAGACCGCGCTGGAGCGGCTGATGAAGGGCCGCACCACCATCGTCATCGCCCACCGGCTGGCGACCGTGCTGAAGGCCGACCGGATCCTGGTCATGGACGAGGGGCGGATCGTCGAGGAAGGTACACACCAGACCCTGGTGCGGCAGGACGGCGTCTATGCGCGCCTTGCTCGCTTGCAGTTCGACCGCGGCGCCGAGTTCCTCGACAGCGCCGCGGAATAGGCGTCAGCCCAGGATATTGCGAGCGGTGCGCATGAAGATGCGCGAGCCGATCGGAATCAGGTCGTCCGGAAAGTCGTAGTCGGGATTGTGCAGGGCAGGGGTGTCCACGCCAGCGCCCAGGAACAGCATCGCTGACTTCGCGCTATGTCCGAAGATGCCGAAATCCTCCGATGCGCGCATAGGCAGTTCTTCCTCGTCATGGGTGATGCCTTCGGCATCGAGCGCTGCGCGCAGATGCGCGACCGCTTCCGGCGCATTCATGCTGGCGACGAAGATCTCGTGATAATCGATCGACAGCTGCAGCCCGTGCTCGCGGGAAATGCCGATCGCAAGTTCCTCGGCGGCAGAGCAGAGTGCCGCCATCCGGTCATCGAGGCGGGTGCGCAGCGTCGCCCAGACCTCCGCGTGGCCAGGTGCGATGCCGAACACGGCCTCGCCCATCTCCGCATGGGTGAGGGTCACCATCGCAAAATCGTCCTCGGTGAAACTGCCGCCGCCGAGCTTCGCCAGTTCCGGCATAAGCCGGCTGATCGCCAGCATCGGTGAGGTGCCGGTTTCCGGCATGGATGAGTGAGCGGTCTTTCCATCGAGGACGATGCGGATGCCGCGCGAGGCGCAGTTGACGACGCCTTCTTTGATCCGCACGTGACCAAGCGGCGTGCCGGGCAGGTTGTGCAGCGAGAAGGCAAAGTCCGGCCGTATCGAGTCGTAGCGCGGGTCGGCGACGACGCCAGCGGCACCGGCTCCGGTTTCCTCCGCCGGCTGGAACATCAGCACGACCCGGCCGCGCGCCGGGCGCTCGCGGCCGAACTGTCTCCCGAGTGCCGCAAGGATCGCGGTGTGGCCGTCATGGCCGCACATGTGCGACTTGCCTGGAACGGTCGAACGATGCGGCGCGGACGAGATTTCCTCGATCGGCAGAGCATCCGTTTCCGAGCGGAAAAGCAGCGTCGGGCCTTCTTTGCCGCTGTCATAGACTGTGGCGACGCCGTGACCGCCGAGACCCGTCAGGATCTGGTCGGGTTTCGTTTCGCTGACAAAGGCGACGACGCGCTTTGCCGTCTGTTCCTCCTCGCCGGAGATTTCCGGGTGCCGGTGAAGCTCGCGGCGGAAGGCGACAAGATCCTCGATGTCCTGGTTGGTCAGCGTCACAAAGCTTCTCCCTTGATGCCGGCGTTTTGCCACTGTTGGCCGGATGGGCGCCGGCATCAAGGGAATGGTGCTGGTCCAGAACTCAGGCCGTGCCGTAGCGGCGCTCGAGATGGCGGCGGAAGTGCGCCGCGTTGAGCGGCTCCCCGGTCGCCTTCTCGATCAGCTCTGGCGTAGACAAGCGCGAGCCCTGCGACCAGATGCGCCCACGCCGCCATGCGTTGACGGTCTCGAAGTTGCCTTTGGCGAACTCTTCCTCGACGCCCGGATGCTCGCGTTCGATCGCCGCCCATTGCTGCGCGGCGATCATGGCGCCGAGCGTGTAGGACGGGAAATAGCCGAACGCGGCACTCGGCCAGTGGACGTCCTGCATCGGGCCGTCGGCCGGGTTGTCGATGGTCGAGAGGCCCAGATAGCTCTGCATGCGCGCGTCCCACGCATCAGGCAGGTCGGCGACTTCCAGCTTGCCGGCGATCAGCTCCTGCTCGAGTTCGAAACGCAGGATGACGTGCAGCGGATAGGTGACCTCGTCGGCGTCAACGCGAATCAGGCCGCGTTCGACGCGGTGGACGTGCGGAAGAATGTCGTCCAGCCTCCAGGCCTCGCCGAGATGGCGTTCTACGACGGGTAGTGCCCAGCGCCAGAAGGCGGGGTTGCGGCCAATCTGCTTCTCCACGAACAGGCTCTGGCTTTCATGGATCGCCATGCCGCGCGCCTTGCCGAGCGGCCAGTGCGCCCATTCCTGCGGCAGGCCCTGCTCGTAGAGCGCGTGGCCGGTCTCGTGCAGGATCCCCATCAGCGACGACAGGAACTCGTCGGTGCGGTAGCGGGTGGTGATTCGCACGTCGGTCGGCACGCCGCCGCAGAACGGATGGTGCGAAACAGACAGGCTGCCGCGGGTGATGTCGAAGCCAACGGCGGCCATCATCGCAAGGCCGAGCTCGCGCTGCTTCTCGACGGGGTAGGAGCCGGAGAGCGGGCGCAGGGGCCGCTGTGCCAGGCGCTCTTCCTGCACGGCAAGCGCCTTCGGCACGAAGTCGACGAGGAAGGTCTTCAGCTCCCCCAGCACCGGCGCGATGTCGGCCACGCGATTGCCGGGATCGTACTGCTCCATCAGCGCGTCGTAGGGCGCGAGGCCGAGGACGTCGGCGCGCATCTGCGCCTCCTCGCGGACCATGGCGACGACGCCTTCGAGCGCCGGCTGGAACGTCGCCCAGTCGTTCTTCGCGCGGGCGTCGCGCCACAGCTGCTCGCAGCGCATTCGGGTGCGCGTCTGGCGCTCGACGAACTCCGGCGGCAGGCAGGTGAGGTTGGTGTGCACGCGGCGGAACTCGCGCAGCGCCGCTGCCTGATCCTCGTTCAGCGCCTCGTTGGAGGCTGCCTCGATCCAGTCCGCGACTTCAGAGGCGGTTGCCATGCGGTGGGCCATGCCGGCGAGCGTCGCCATTGCCTCGGCGCGCTGTTCGCCGCCGCCAACAGCCATGTGCGTTGCCTCGTCGGCGCCAAGAATTGCGAGCGCGTGTTCGAGCGCTTGGAGCCGGCGGCCAAGGGAATCGAGCTTTTCAAATGACATGATTCAACGGTTCCGGTGCTTGAATGCGTCCTGCCAATAGATCAGGCCTTCGGCCATGTCGGCGTATAAATCCTCGTCGCGGGTAGCGATGGCCCTAGCGCTCGGTGAGCTTCAGCTCGATGCGGCGATTGCGGTTGCGGGCTTCGGGCGTATCCGCATTGTCGAGCGGCTGGTATTCGCCGAAGCCCGCGGCCACCAGACGGTTGGACGGCACACCGTTTGCGATCAGGAACTTCACAACCGAGATCGCGCGCGCAGCCGACAGCTCCCAGTTGTCGCGGTAGCGGCCGGAGCCCGAAAGTTGCACGTTGTCGGTATGGCCGTCGACGCGCAGCACCCAGTTGATCTCCGGCGGGATCTCGCGCTGCAGCTCGAGGATCGCGCCTGCAAGCTTGCGCATCTCTTCCTGCCCGGCCTCGTTGATGATGTCGGACCCGGACGGGAACAGCACTTCCGACTGGAACACGAAGCGGTCACCGACGATGCGGATGTTCTCGCGATCGGAGAGGATTTCGCGCAGGCGGCCGAAGAAGTCGGATCGATAACGGTTCAGCTCCTGCACGCGCTGGGCGAGCGCGACGTTCAGGCGCCGGCCGAGGTCGGCGATCTTGGTGTTGGATTCGCGGTCGCGCTGTTCGGAGGCTTCAAGTGCGTCCTCGAGGGCCGCGATCTGGCTGCGCAGCGCCGCGATCTGCTGGTTGAGGAGCTCGACCTGGCTCAGCGCCCGCTGGCTGATCTGGCGTTCGGTGTCGAGTTCTCCCGCAAGCGCATTTGCGCGGGCGGTGGCTTCGGCACCTGCGCCTGAGCCCGCCGCGAGCAGCTGCTCGAGCCGCGACTTTTCGTTTTCGGCGACGGCGAGCGAGGCCTGCATGTTGGCAAGCGCGTCCTCGAGGTCCTGAGTGTTGGAGCGCTCGAGAGAGAGCAGCTGCGTGAGCTCGTTGATTTGGGAATTCAGGCGGTTCAGCACCTCGTCGCGGCTCGACACTTCCTGCGACAGCACGAACTGGGCGATGACGAACACCGACAAGAGGAACATGAAGGCGAGCAGCAGCGACGACAGGGCGTCGACGAAGCCCGGCCAGTAATCGACGCTGCGCTGCCCGCGCCTTCCGCGCGACAGTGCCATGTCAGTTCTTCTCCTGCTGCTGGCGCAGGGCCTCGGCCAGCTTGTCGAGCGTGATGCGTATTTGCTTCTGCTCGTTGGCCTGCGCCTCGACCCAGTCGCGCATCAGCTGCTGCTCGGAGCGCATGTTCTTGACGAGGCCGGCGATTCCGTCGGCGAGCGATGCCATCGAGGCGGCAATGCGCGGGTTGGTGGCGCCCTCGTGCTCCTGCAGCGCGCGCATGCGCTCGGAGATCGCCTTCAGCTCCTCCGAGGTATCGCCCTTGGGGCCGCGGGCGAAGTCCGAGTCGGGATCGGTGACGGAAGAGAGCCAGTTTTCGAGCTCGGTGTAGAAGCGCGTTTGCGCACGGCCGGCCTGAAGGTCGAGGAAGCCGAGGATCAGCGACCCTGACAGGCCGAACAGCGACGACGAGAACGCCGTGCCCATGCCGGCGAGCGGCGTCGACAGGCCCGACTTCAGCATGGCGAGCACGTCGTTGGTTTCGCCGGTGCCCGGATCGAGCGACCGGATGGTGTCGCCAATCGAGCCGATGGKCTGCAGCAGGCCCCAGAAGGTGCCGAGCAGGCCGAGGAAGACCAGCAGGCCAGTGAGGTAGCGCGAGATGTCGCGGGTTTCGTCGAGGCGGTTGGCAATCGATTCAAGGATCGAGCGCATCGACGAGGTCGACAGCATCCGGGTCGACGAGCGGGCGATCATCGCCTGCATCGGCGCCAGCAGGATCGGGTCCTTGGCTGGGTTGCCGGCGCGGAAGGAATTGACCCAGCGGACTTCGCGAAACAGGCGCAGCACCTGGCCGAAGGCGAGCAGGATGCCGACCAGCATCACACCGATGATCAGGCCGTTGAGGCCCGGATTGGTCTGGAAGGCGGTGGAAATCTGTCGGTAAAGTATTGCCGCAACAAAGCCTGCAATCGCCAGGAAGATCAGCATCGAAAGCAGGAAAACCTGCGGGCTGGAGAGCTTTCGGGGATCGTATCCCTCGTCGGCGACGAGTTCGTCAGCTCCCAGCGATTTCAGAAATGCCATCTGCGCGCCCCGGATTCCCTATCGTCATGACGTTGGACGCGACTCTAAACGGAATTGTGACGAAATTGAAAGGATGAGTGAGCCGGAACAGGCAGTTGTTTCGGGTGGAGGTGGCCATTGGAGTGCCCCGTCCGCTTACCAGAACGACGGCACAGTCTCTTCGAGCCGTGGGCCGATGCGCAGCGGCGCGATGCGCTCGCACAAACCGGTACGGTCCGAAATATCGACGCCGACGCCACAGATGGTGGCCGGGCCGCTCGCTGCCTCGAAGCGGCCCTTCGGAACCTTCGACAGGAAGCGGTTAAGCGGCTCTTCCTTTTCCATGCCGAGCGAGGAGTCGTAGTCGCCGCACATGCCTGCATCCGACATGTAGCCGGTGCCGCCATTGAGTATCTGGTGATCGGCGGTCGGCTGGTGCGTATGGGTGCCGACGAGCAGGCTGGCGCGGCCATCGACGAAGTGGCCCATGCACATTTTCTCGGAGGTGGCCTCGGCGTGGAAGTCGATCACGACGGCGTCGGCGACCTCGCCCAGCGGACAATCCGACAGTTCGCGCTCGGCGGCCTGGAACGGATCGTCCAGCTCCGGATGCATGAAGACGCGGCCCATGATGTTGGTGACGAACACGCGGGCACCATTGCGGGCCTCGAACAGGCCGGTGCCGCGGCCGGGCGTGCCGATCGGGAAGTTGGCGGGACGAATGAAGCGGTGCTCACGCGGCGCGAAGGTCAGCGCCTCGCGCTGGTCCCAGACGTGGTTGCCGGTGGTGACGACGTCGGCTCCCGCGGCGATCGTTGCCTGAAAAATCTCTTCGGTGATGCCGAAGCCGCCCGCCGCGTTCTCGCCATTGACGATGACGAAGTCGAGCCGGAAATCCGAAATCAGGCCGGGAAGTTTTTCCCAAACCGCTGTGCGGCCGGCGCGACCGACCATATCGCCAAGAAACAAGAGCCTCATGGAGCTTTCTATAAAGACAGCGGGAAGCGACGCAAGCCGCTTTCCGACAGGAGTTCGTGCAACCTTACGTCGTGATCCTCGTCGGGAACGTCCTCGATCAGCTGACAGTCAAAGGCGATGCCGATGAGGCGCGGGTAGAGGCCGCGGGCGTGCAGCTTGCTGATCGCGCGGTCGTAGAAGCCGGCGCCATAGCCGATGCGGTCGCCGAGATGGTCGAAGGCTGCGAGCGGCACCAGCATGACGGTTGGGTCGAGCACCTCCGCGCTCTCGTCCGGGCCGTAGGTGCCAAAGCCCATGTCGACCATAGGCGCGCCGCGCACCAGCTCGCGGAAGACGATGGTGGTCTTGTCGATGATGGCCGGCAGGCAGAGCCGCGCGCCGCGATCCATCAGCGCGTACATTATTGGGCGCACGTCGACCTCGGAGCGGATGGGCCAGAAGCCGGATACGACGGTGCCGGGCTCGATGGCGAGTTCGTCGGCAATGGCGGCCATGTCGAGCGACTTTTCGATGCGCCATTCAACGGGAAGCGCGTCGCGGCGGGCAAGCGCCTCGAGGCGCAGCTGCTTTTTGAGTTCTCGTGAGGTCATGCGGCAGGTCCTGTGCGGGGCATGTCATTCGCACAACAGCGCCCCCCGCCGCAAGGTTCAGTCGGCGAGCGCGACCAGCGCATCCGGATCGTAGGCAAGGCGGATCGGCGCGCCGACCGGAATGTCGTCAGCGCCGAAATTGTTGGTCTCGATGACGGAGAGCGGCGCCTCGAAGCCGGGGATTTCGACAACGAGATGCGTTACCTCCCCGAAATAGTGCCGGTCGACGACGGTGCCGGCGACTTCGTGCCGGGACTGCTCGTCGTCCCAAAGGACGCGCAGGCGCTCGGGGCGGATGCCGAGCGTTGCCGAACCACCGTTGGAGCGGAAATGCCCAGGCTTGTCGGTCTTCACGCGGCCGAAGCCGGCAGTCTCGACAAGAATTGCGCGCTCGTCCTCGCCGACGATTTTTGCGCGGATGAAGTTCATGCCGCCGAGGAAATCGGCGACCTGCCGGTTCACCGGGTGCTGGTAGATGTGTTGCGGCGTGTCCACCTGCGCGATTTTGCCGCCGAACATGACCGCGATGCGGTCGGACATGGCGAGCGCCTCGTACTGGTCGTGGGTGACCAACACGAAAGTGATGCCGACCGACTTCTGCAGGTGGCGCAGCTCCACCTGCATCTGCTCGCGCAGCTTCTTGTCGAGCGCCGACAGCGGCTCGTCGAGGAGAAGCACCTTCGGCCGCATGACGAGCGCGCGGGCGAGTGCAACACGCTGGCGCTGGCCGCCGGAAAGCTCGTGCGCCGCGCGCTTGCCAAGTCCGCGGAGCTCGACCATTGCGAGCGCTTCATCCACGCGGCGCTTTTCTTCCGTCTGACTGAGCTTCAGGCGCTTGAGGCCGTAGGCGACGTTCTGCTCGACGTTGAGATGCGGGAAGATGGCGTAGCTCTGGAACACCATGTTGGTGGGGCGGCGGTTGGCCGGGGTGCCGACCATGTCCTGCCCGTCGATGAGGATCGAGCCCTCGGTCGGGGTGTCGAAGCCGGCAATCATGCGCAGCAGCGTGGTCTTGCCGCAGCCTGAGGGGCCCAGCAGCGAGAAGAATTCTCCCTCCTGGATCGTCAGCTGCGCGGCGTCGAGCGCCTTGAAGGCACCGTAGCTGCGCGTGACGTTGCGAAGCTCGATCATCGGCCGTTCAGACAAAGAGACATCCATCGGTTTGAGTGCGGCGAACGGCGCGGCGGCGCAGAATTTCAGCGATCGTGACCAAGATGAACGAGCCGATCAGCATGATCGTACCGAGGGCGAGAACCGCAGGAAGACGGGAGGCAAAGCGCAGCTGCCCCCAGATGTAGATCGGCAGCGTGGGGTCGGTGCCCGACAGGAAGAAGGCGACGATGAACTCGTCGAACGAGATGGTGAAGGAAACGAGCAGGCTAGACAGGATTGCGGGCGCCACCATCGGCAGCGTCACGCGCCGGAAGGTGCCGAACGCCGTTTCGCCGAGGTCGGCGGAGGCTTCCTCGAGGCTTAGGCCAAAACCGTCAAAGCCGGACATCAGCACCACCATCGAATAGGGCAGACAGATGAGGACGTGGCCGAGCGTGACGGTGACAAGCGACAGGTTCAGCCCGAACGCCAGCATGACCAGCAACAGCGAGATGGCGACGATGATCTCAGGCAGAACCAGCGGCGCCATGATCAGTCCGCTCATCGGCCGCTTGCCGCGGAAGCGGTAACGGGTGACGGCACGCGCGCCGCAGATGCCGAGAAGGGTGGCCAGCACGGCAGTTGCGAGGCCGACCGCAAGGCTGTTCCAGGCGGCGCTGACGAGCTCGCGATTGCCGGCGAGCTGCTGGTACCATTTCCAGGTAAAGCCGGCGAGCGGCAGGGTTGGCGTCGCCGAATTGTTGACCGAGAACAGCGGCAGCAGCAGCACCGGGGCGTAGAGGAAGGCGACGTAGAGCGCCGCGTAAATCGGAAGCCAGCTGGCAGGACGCCTCGTCATCGCATCGCCCTCGCAAGAGCGCGCAGCGCAAGGACGGCAAGGCCGGCCACGGCGGTGACGGCGACCATGGTGGTGACGGAGAGCGCCGCGCCCAACGGCCAGTTGGCGGCGCGACCGAACTGGGTCTGGATGGCGTTGGCGATCATTACGCCTTCGGTGCCGCCGACGAGGCGCGGCGTGATGTAATCGCCGACGGTCGGGATCATCACGATTAGCAGCGCCGAAATGACGCCTGGCATAGACAGCGGCAGCGTCACGCGCACGAAGGCGCGGACGGGCCCGTCGCCGAGGTCGCGCGCGGCCTCCAGCAGCGAGCGGTCGACCTTTTCCAGCGAAACGAAGATCGGCAGGATCGCGAAAGCGGCCCAGGCGTGGGTCAATGCGATGACCACCGCCGGCGTGTTGTAGAGCAGCGCGCTCGACGGCTCGCTGATCAGCCCAAGGCCGATCAAACCGGTATTGAGCACGCCTTGGTAGCCGAGGATCACCTTCCACGCCATGACGCGCAGCAGGTAGCTCGTCCAGAACGGCACCATGATCACGAACAGCCACAGGTTCTTGTGCCGGCCGCCGTGGAACGAGATGTAGTAGGCGATGGGATAGGCGAGGACGACCGTGGCGATGCTGACGGCCAGCGATATGCCGAGCGAGCGCATCAAATGGTCGAGATACATCGGGTCGGTCAGCGCCGTGCGGTAGTTCGCCAGCGTCAGCGTGCGGTCGATGGTGAGATAGTTCTGGGTCCAGAACGAGTGCGCGATCACGACGACGATCGGCAGCAGCAACAAGATGAATGCGTAGAGAAAGGTCGGGCTGATGAGCGCCAGCCCACGGAACTGCTCGGACTGGTGAAATGACTGCCGCCTCGCCCGCTCGTGCACAATGGCATCAATGCGTTCGGCGGCGACTGTCATTACAGTGCGCCCGGCGCTGGATGGGTGGCAGGCGTATGCATACTGGCCATGGCCCGAGTTCCTCTTTTTGTGCATTCTAGCAGGAGCCGCCCGCTCCGTCCTCTGCATGTTGCTTGAAGTCGGCGGTTGAAATCAAGCATTTTCTCTGGGATATTGGCTGAACGGACATTCAATTTGTTGGCAGAAAGACGCGCCTAATCCGTCACTTGTAGGTCAAGGCGCAGAATCTTGCAGACGGAGACGGCGATGGCAGCGATCCGGAGGCAGTTGCAGCAGAGACCGGTTACCAACGAACGGCCGGATGTGGGGCTCGCGGCGCGCGATCATCTCATCCAGCCCTGGCCGGTGCAGGCTCGATCGGTGCGGAAGCGCGCGGCCTGATTGGCGAGGGTGACGGCATCTACATCACCGACGGCGAGGGCCGTCGGCTGATCGACGGGCCGGCCGGCATGTGGTGCACCAATGTCGGACATCGCCGGCGCGAGATTGCCGAGGCGATGTACGAGCAGGCGATGAGCCTTTCCTACAACTCGCCCTGGTACACGATGAACGAGCAGTCCGCGAGGCTGGCGCAACGGATCGCCGAACATGCGCCGGGCGACCTCAACCATGTCTTCTTCACGACCGGCGGCTCGTCGGCGGTCGAGACGGCGCTGCGTTTCATGCAATTCTGCAACAATGTCCGCGGCAAGCCGGAGAAGAAGCTGATCCTCAGCCGCGAGGACGCCTATCACGGCTCGACATATCTCTCTGCCTCGCTCAACGGACGGCCGCGCGACCGCGACTGGATGGATGGTGCCGATGACCTCGTCATCAAGCTCTCCTGTCCCAACCCGTTTCGCCGGGCCGCCTGCATGAGCGTCGAAGCCTTCTGCGACCAGCTGGTGGACGAGCTTGCCCGTACTGTCGAACGCGTCGGGGCCGAGCGGATCGGCGCCTTTGTTGCCGAGCCCGTGATGGCATCGGGCGGTGTGATTCTCCCGCCTGAGGGCTATCTGCCGCGTGTCCGCGAGCTCTGCCGGCAGAACGACATCCTGTTCATCGCCGACGAGGTGGTGACCGCCTTCGGCCGCCTTGGCCACGTCTTCGCGTCAAAGGATGTGTTCGGCATCGAGCCCGACATGATCACTTTCGCCAAGGGCGTGACCTCCGGCTACTTTCCTCTTGGAGGTGTCGTCATTTCATCGGCCCTGATGGAGGCGATCCGCAGCTCCGATCATGCAGATGCGATGTTCGCGCATGGCCTGACCTATTCCAGCCATCCGATCGGCTGCGCGGCGGCCCTCAAGAACCTCGACCTGCTCGAGGATGGTCTGCTCGAGCATGTTCGTGCCGTCGGTCCCTACTTCCAGGCGCAGCTGAAGACGCTGGAGGAACTGCCCCTGGTCGGCGAGGTGCGCGGGGTCGGTCTGATGGCCTGCGTCGAATGCGCCGCAGATCGCGAAAGCCGCAATCCGCTCGCGCTCGACATGGAGGTCGGCAAGCGGATCGATGCCCACAGTCATGAACTCGGCCTGCTGGTGCGGCCGCTGATCCACATGTGCGTGATGTCGCCGCCGCTGATCATTAACCGCAGCCAGGTCGACGACATGGTCGCGATTCTGCGCGAGGGAATCAGCCGGACGATGGAAGACCTGCGCCGCGAAGGGCTCTGGCAGGGCTGATCACGCGACATCGAAGGCCGGATGAAACCGGACCTCGCCGCGCGGCACGTCGCCCGAGAACGACAAATATTGCAGGTAGCCTTTTGGCAGGTCGCGCCAGGTAAGGTCGTTGTCCGCGACGAAGCCGAAGCGGCGGTAATAGGCCGGATCCCCCACGAGAATGCAGCCTGCCGCGCCCGCCTGCTTCAGCCGCTCAAGCCCCTGGCGGATCAGCGCACCCCCGATGCCCATGCGCTGCAGGGCGGGTGCGACCGAGACGGGGCCAAGCGCATACCAGTCGCCTGCCACATCCTCGATCGTCACCTGAGAGAAGGCGACGTGCCCCATCACCTTGCCCCCGTCCTCGGCAACCAGCGACAGCGCAAGCGCGCCCGCCTCGCGCAGGGCGCCGATGATGCGGCCCTCCGTCTGAATGCTGTGGGGATGGTTCTCGAACGCCGCCTCGGTGATCGCGCGGATCGCGGCGACGTCTCCCTTGTTTTCTTCACGTATCAGCATGTGCGCCTCCGCTTTGCGCCAGCGTTGACCATTTCGGCCGGCTCGCGCAAGCATGCGCGTTCCTGCCCGCAACTTCCATGGACATGCGCATGACCACGCTTGCCGCCTATGCGATCTACTTCGGCGCCGCGCTGGCGGAGATCGCCGGCTGCTTCGCGTTCTGGGCCTGGCTGCGCAACGGCCAGTCGCCATTGTGGCTGGTGCCGGGGCTGGTCTCGCTTGCTGCCTTTGCCTGGCTGCTGACGCTCGCGCCAAGCGATCATGCCGGACGTGCCTACGCCGCCTATGGCGGCGTTTATATCGGCGCGTCGCTGTTGTGGCTGTGGCTGGCGGAGGGGCAGAGGCCGGACGGCTGGGATCTTGCCGGCGGTGCGCTGGCGATCATGGCCGCCGGTATCATCCTGTTTGCGCCGCGCGCGGCCGGATCATGACGCGGTGGCGGCCAGCAGCGCGGCATTGAGCGCTGCCATTTCCTCCTCCGGCGGTGCGGTTTCCTGATCCAGCACCGGCAGGACCTTGCGCAGGTGGTCGTGGTGGGTGCGTACGCCATATTCGAGGTCGGAGAGGAAAAACCCTTCGAAGGCGCGTGACAGCATCGACTCGTTCGACCAGATGGTGAGCTGCACGTCCTCGGCCGTGGTGTCGCGGTCGATGCGTGAGGCAAGATAGCGCGCCGCGCGCGCCCGCCGCGTCTCGTTCGGATAATGGTAGATCGCCCCGCGCAGCATCGTCCGTGACGGCGACAGCGGCACTTCCTGGTAGAACTGGATCGACTCCGGCGTCGTCGCGATCACCGCGTTGGGAAACAGCCCGTAATAGACCCAGGCCTTCTTCAGGTCAGGCGGCAGGTGCTCCGGTTCCTCGGCGATGCGCACATAGTGGCGCACGCTCCAGCGCCGGCCCGCATGCGGATTGTAGCTCGCATAGGAGCGCGAGACGCCGTTGACGAACGGCTCGTCATAGTAGGTCGTGCCGTAGAGATCCTGCAGCGCGGGATGCGCCATGGCGACGTGGTAGCCCTCATTGTCGACGTCGCGCACCGACTTCCAGTTGACGGGGCTTACCTGCGTCCAGAAGCCGTTTGCTGGCACAACCGTCTCCGGCCGGTAGTGCGAAAACTCCTCGGCGAAGGGCTGCATCAGCTCGCGCACCGCAGGCTGCGGCCCTTCCTTGAAACGGACGAAGATGAAGCCCATCCAGATTTCGAGATCGAGCGGCCTCAAGCGGAATGCCTCATGGGCGAGGTCCGGGAAGGTCGCGGGTTGCGCGGCGCCGCGCAATGTCCCGTCTAGATTGTAGACCCAGCCATGGAACGGACAGACGAGGGCGTTGCGGCAATGGCCGCGCTCGTCCGCCACCACCCGGCTGCCGCGGTGCCGGCACATGTTGTGAAAGGCGCGCACGACGCCATCCCTGCCGCGCAGGATCAGCGCCCGCTCGCCGGCGATGTCGAAGGTGAAGTAGTGGCCACTTTGGGGAATGTCGGAGATGTGCCCGGCAATCTGCCAGTGGCGGCGGAACACATGCTCGAGCTCAAGCTCGAACAGGGCCTGGCTGTGATAGCTCCAGGCTGACAGGCCCCTGCGGTCCCAGTTCCTCGGAATCCGTACGTCACGCAGCGGGTGGCTCATGGCGGCATCCGAATTTGTTGAATGATCATTCAATCAGATCATTTTTTCCTATTAAAGGCAACGTGTTGTGGAGACTGTGATTCTTTGACGCCTGTATACGACCGGGGCCGGCGCAGAGAATCCTCCGCGATTTCCGGCACTTGGCCGAGGCAAAGAAAAACCCGCTGCCGGGGGAAGCAGCGGGTTTTTTGCGGGAAACGGCCGGGGAGGGACAGCCGTCCAAATCAGCAATCCGGAGGAGGAAAGAAAGCTGATGTGCTGTATCTGGGATCGGCTAAGTCGCCGCGCAAGTGAGGCGTCCAATTTGTCGCAGTTTGCCAGTATGGTCCCGCCGGAAGCGCAAGTAGAACGCCCTTCTGCCGCAACAGGATGCTTACCGTCGCGAGCTGCTTCCCGAGAAAAGCACCGCAGCTGCAACCGTAAGCGCAGCAAGTCCCAAAATGGCTGCCGAACGGCCTGGATTTTCCCGGATGGAATCTTCCAGCATGCTGGCGCGCCGGCGCAGCGAGGGCAGCGCGGCAACGGCGCGCTCGGCGAGCTCACTGCCGAAATCATAGGTGCGCTCGCCGGTATCCCTCAGCGTTGCCGCGCCCTGCTTCGACAGGGCGGCACCGAGTCGCGCCAGGTCCCGCCGCAGGGCCGCAATCTCTTCATGGACGTCACCGGGCGTTTGGTCGTGCGAGAAAAATGCCATGGCAGGCTCCGTGTCATCATGGTTGGCAAGATGAGGCAGGAACGGGCGGGGAATGGCTTGGTTCCGCGAGGGTCGCAGGCCTGAGCGGGGCGCAAAGAAAAAGGCCGGGAAAGACCCGACCTTCTCATCGACCGGCTCATTGCCAGTCCCAGCGCCTCGACGACCTGCCAGTACATCCGTGGTCAGGCCGGCGGCGATGTGTTGAACCCTATATGGGTAGGGTTAACGAATTATGAAAGGGCCGGGAGGAATTTTTTCTCAGGCGCGTTAAGCGGCGCCAGAAAAAAAGATAAAGCCCGCCGAGGGAGGAGGATCGGCGGGCTCAATCTGAAATGCAACGAGGGAGGAGGATCGCTGCATTCGTCATCAACGTTCTGGGAGGAGGAGGAACGTTGATGACCCTTATGTAGTCCGTGGCTGACGATTGTGCAACGCAACATTTGTCATGCGAGGCATGCATCAACTGCATGCCTGACGGATCAGCTGCAGTCCATGCGCACGCGGCCGTCGGCACTCTGCACCTGGCGGCAGGTCACGGTTTCCTCGCGTGGTGGCGGTGGCATGACACGGCTCACCGGCCTGCGTCGCACTACAGCATCCGGCACCTCCACCAGCTGCGGTGGCGGAGCGGATGCCGGGCGGCGCGGGAAGATCTGTTCCGGCTCCTGGCGGTTCGGCTTCAGCGCAACCACAGGCACCTTGCCGACCGATTTCACTTCCGGGACGTAGCGCGGCTCGAGGCTACCGTCCGGCGTGCGCACGCAGCCGGCAAGGCCGAACGCGAGAAAGGTGGCGAAGAGAGTTGCCGTGTGTCGCATCTTCAAAAGGTCTCCACCGGCCTTTTATCAGCAGGTCCTGATCAAAACCAGAAGCAGTTGGCATGGTTCCTCGCGGGAACCCGATGCCCAACAGGCGATGAATAGCGTTTCGTGTGGTCGCTGGAAGGTGGGGTAGCTGAACGCTCGCGAACAGTGGTGGCACCGTCAAGCGCCTCCGGTAAAAGGTCCTCATCATCGCTCTCCCTATATATGTGGGGCGGTCTCAGACGGGTTGTGAAGTCGCGGGAGGCGGTCTCACGGCGTCCTCGCTAAAGATCCATCCCGCACCTAGGCGTGCGTCTCCATGCTCGAGGTATCGCATCTGAGCTGGGGTCGTCCTGCTCCCGTCGCAGTTTCAGGGCTGGGAAGGCGCCTTAGAAGCCCTTCACTGCGGGGGAGCTTTTGGCTTCCCTAGAGGCAGCTTTCGACCCGGTTCCCCGTCCGCCCATTTTTCGACCATAGCCTTGATTTTGCGCAAGGTTTGGGCATGCGGGAAAAAGTGCGTTGGGACGAAAAAATCCTGCAGAATGTCGTTGACATGGTTGGGGAGTGGAGCCTATATACGCCTCACCAACGACGGCGGCGGCGCTGCTGGCGGCGAAGAGCTTCGCTCTTGTGATCCGCGAGTTGGACGACATTCAAGCGAGCCGCGTGAGCGAACCTCGTCGGGCTGAAGCCGATGGTGATGGAGCCCGGGACACTGTTTTGTGTCTGATCTTTGACAACTGAATAGCGAAGAAAGAGAAACGTGGGCGGCAGAGGCTC
>NZ_VLJG01000024.1:0-49851 GCF_007829415.1 Aminobacter sp. J44
CGGTGGTGGCATTATCGGAGTCGGTCATCGGAGCGGCTGCCATGTTGTCGGAGGAGCCCGCCGCACCGTCAGCCGCGGTGGCTGCTGCGGTGCTGTCGGTCGCCGGTGCTGCTGCGCCGGACGACGAGTTTGTTGCTACGCCGATGTCCTGGCCGGTGGCCGGAGTGGTGTTGCCAACCTCAGCGGTCGCATCCTGCGGCGTAAAGGCAGAGCGGTCGAAGTCAGGCAGCGCCTCGAGCGCCTCCTTGTTGGTCGGGATCACGAGCCATTCGTCGCCGTCACGCTCCGCCCATTCGGCAACAGCGAACTCAAGGGCAACGTCCTTCTGGCCGATGCCAAGGAAGCCTCCAACACCCACAACCAGGGCTTCGACCTGGCCGTCCTGCTTGATGACCAGATCGGTGACTTCGCCGATCTTCTCGGCGTCGTCGCCGGTGCCGTTGTAGACGGTCTCACCCATCAGGTTGCTGGCGAGGTAGCCTTCGGCATGCTTGACCTTCGGAGCAGCCTGCTCGGTTTGGGCCATCGGTTCGGTGGTCGTGGTCGCCTGCGCGAATGCGCCGGAGGTGGCGACGAGGGTGGCAATTGCGGTAGTCGCCAAGAGATTGCGGATCATGTTAGAGTCTCCTTGTGCATGTTCCTTTGCACGACCGCGTCCCGGCCAAACTTTCGCAGAGGGAGGCCCGGGGCGCGGCCTTCACAGGTCGACAACGTTGACCGGCCCATCAAGTTCCGCCGCAACTTCAATCGTTCCCGCCATTCGTGCGGAGGAACGAAATGATCGTGGCAACGTTGCTGGCGAATGCGTTTTCAGG
Source organism: Aminobacter sp. J44 (assembly GCF_007829415.1). Lineage (NCBI taxonomy): Bacteria > Pseudomonadati > Pseudomonadota > Alphaproteobacteria > Hyphomicrobiales > Phyllobacteriaceae > Aminobacter > Aminobacter sp. J44. Next base: position 816 of record NZ_VLJG01000024.1, read on the forward strand.
TGATCCTCAACAGGGACGGCGGCGCGCTGCGGACCCTTGATCTTGTGCGGTTCGAGGACGAGCTGCGCGAAGCGTTTCAGTCAGCGGGTCACCAAGCTGATGTTTCGATTATCGAGGGCAAGGATCTCGAGGAACACCTCGACCAGGCGCTTGCCAGCAACTGCGACGTCATCATGGTGGGCGGTGGGGATGGCTCGGTGTCGACGGCCGCAGGAAAGCTGATGGGCAGCGACAAGGCGCTGGCGATCCTGCCCGCGGGAACCATGAACCTTTTCGCTCGCAGCCTGGGCATTCCGCAAAACCTCGATCTAGCAGTGGCGGCCTTCGCAACCGGCGTCATTCGCAAGGTTGACCTTGCGACCGCCAACGATCGCATCTTCGTCCACCAGTTCTCGATTGGTCTGCATGCCAAGGTCATCCGCATTCGCGAACAGCACGTTTTCAATTCGCGGATCGGCAAAATCTGGGCGTCGGTACGCGCCGGGCTGAAGGCGATGTTCAGGCCGCCTCGGCTGCGCGTCGAGCTCGAACTCGATGGCGTGGGGATCGGACGAAAGACGGCCGGAATCGGTATTAGCAACAATGTGTTCGGGGAGGGGCATCTGCCCTATGCCGACGATCCGGCAGGCGGGGTGCTCGGCGTCTATGTCACCCGCGCGCGGCGGCCGGGCGACATCTTTCGCATGGCGATCCAGGTAGCGCTCGGGCGCTGGAAGGCCATCGATACGATCGAGGTGATGCAGGCGCATGAGGTAGTGCTGCGCCTGCTTTCCCCGCACAAGCGCTACGGCTGTGCCATTGATGGAGAAATCTGCCCCATCGATACCGTGACGCGCCTGAAGATATTGCCGGGGGCACTCTACGTTCTGGTGCCCTCCGAGGCGCTGTCGGCCAGTTAGTTGGTCGGCGTTGCGGGAGCCGGGGCTTGGCTCGGATCGCCGCCGACGGTGTTGGAAGGCTCGATCGCCTCGCCGAAAAGTTCGACGCCAACCCAGCCGATCGCCACGAGCACCAGCGCGCAGATCAGGATCATCAGAACCGGCCAGCCGCTGCGGCCCTGGCGGGCCTTGTTCGGCTCAATTTTTCTTTCCATGTAAAAAACTCCGGGTGACTAGTGGTCTCCCGGAGTGAATGCGCGGCTCTCACGCTTGTTCCGGCTCACAGCCCCTCGCGGCTCATTTTCCGGCGGCTGCGGGTGTTCTCTCGCCAGATTGCCCAGCCGAGAGCCGCAAGTGCAGGCGCCAACAGCGCCGCCGAGCGGCCCTTGCTGCTCGACAACAGCGTCGGAAGCGCAGCGACCGCAGCTGCGCTCGCAACTGCCGCCATCTCGCTCTGGCGCCGCTGGGCGGCTTTCTTTGCCTTCGACTTTGCCGATAGACGATGGATCAGCAACACCAGCAGCGCGACCAGTACGAATGCGCCGCCGAAGCCAAGCGCCGCTTCAATGGCACCGAATCTGCGCGCCGCGGCAATGAAGGCCGCGAGCAGCAGGAAGGTGACGCCGCACAGCAAAAGAGCGCCGGCGATGATGTACATCACCAGCGCCTTGCGCATGCGGCCAAGCGACTCCGCTGCCTCGCCTGAGACAAGGCCGGTAATGAGTGTGGTCAGCATGGGGCGGCCCTAGCGACGCAGGACCGCGAGGAGGTAGCCAATGCCGGCCGCTATCGCGAGCGCAGTGATCGGCTTCTCGCGCACGGCCTCGGCGATCTGCTGTTCGATTTCGCTGGCGTTGGACTTGAGCGCGTCGATCGCCGCCTCGCCTTTCGCACGCAACTGTTCTGCGCCTTCGCTCGCAACCCGCCGCGCTGCCGAATAGGTATGTTCTCCGGTTCGGGAGAGCTGCTCTGCCAGCGCCGCAACGTCTGCGCGAAGCCGTGCAATTTCGGCTTCCAGGTCGGCTACTGACGTGGTGGTGTTTTCGGCGCCGGCTCCGGCAGCCGCCCGTGGTCCTGTTGCCATTGCAAACTCCTTGACTGCTAAACGGTGATCAACGCACGGGTGAAGCCGGGGTTCCGGCGCCCGCCAACGACAGGCTAGCTCAACGCCGTCGGTAGATGAAGCAAAGAAGAAGGTCGTGCCTCTGCCGGGAGATCTTCAACTTCCGTTGCGTCATCCGAGAATTTATTCTTAATGATCGACAAGCGCTGCCTGCTGCGCCACAACTTAACCCAGCACAGGGAGGCTTAACCCAGCACAGGGAGGCGCTCAGTTGAACACGATGCCGCTGAACGGGCTTCATGTTCTCGTCCTAGAGGACGAGTTCCTGATTGCCATGGATGTGGAGGATCTGTGCCGGGAACAGGGGGCGGCCAGCGTCTCGATCGTCCGTAATTTCAATGATCTCAGGGCGTTCGCCGACGTCAGGATCGACGCGGCAGTGCTCGACGTGATGCTGTCCGGAACGCCAACCTTCGACTTTGCGAAGGAGTTGCGGGAGCAGAACGTGCCGTTCGTGTTTGCCACCGGCCATGCGGACGATGCGCAAATGTTCAGCGAGTTTTCGGGTGTCGAAGTGGTGGGCAAACCCTTCGCCGGTCCCGACCTTATCCGCGCGCTGGAAGCAGCAATCGCCTCCAGTCGCGATATCAGGCTGCACTCGAGCCCATGACTTGGGCCGATATCGAATCGGGGCCATAGTCAGCCTCGCCTGAGACGCCCAAAATTTCCTGCAGGCGGCTGCGCGCGCGGCTGACACGGCTCTTGATCGTGCCGACGGCCACACCGCAGATCAACGCCGCCTCTTCATAGGAAAAGCCGGAGGCACCGATCAGGATGATCGCCTCGCGCTGATCCTCGGGGAGCGTTTCAAGCGCGGTGCGGAAATCGTCGAGGTCCATCGAGCCGTGCTGGCTGGGGTGGACCGCGMGACGCTCTGTCATAATGCCCTCGCTGTCCTGCACCTCGCGTCCTCGTTTGCGCATCTGCGAGTAGAACTCGTTGCGCAGAATAGTGAAAACCCAAGCCTTCAGGTTCGTGCCGGGCTGGAACGAGGCCTGCTTGTCCCACGCCTTCACGAGTGTCTCCTGCACCAGATCGTCCGCCTTGTCGGCGTTCTGTGCAAGCGACATCGCAAATGCGCGCAGACTTGGAATTGCGCCCAAGAGTTCGCTCTTGAAGCTCGATCCGCTCCCGGTATCGGCCTGGGTCATGACTATTCTCCGTCGCGTGCCGGCTGGGGCTGAGTCCGCTCATCTAGTTGGCGCAGAAGATCTGCGAACCGATCAGGAACTTCCTCGGAGACAAGGTCGTCATAATATTGCTTGAGCTTGCGGCCGATCTCGGAATTGGGTCCGAGAGGGTCGGCCTGGTTTGTCGGTTGTTTGCGGCCTCCCGCGGCCGCCATCGTATTGGATTTCATGCTGGCTCTTTTCGCCCCCGCTAGCTTGATTTCCCTTCACGCTTCACAGCGCTCTATGCCATAGCTCACGCCCACCCTTGGCAGGGTTGCTCAGGAAACGCGGAATATGCACAATCGTTCCCACAAGCGCGGAACTTTTTTCTTCAGCTGGCGTTTGTTTGCCTCAAGGCCCCGTAACGGGGCTAATCTTGCGTCATTGAGGGAGACGATTTCTATGAGCCTTTCAGCACGGATTGCGCCGCATCTACCGTATCTGAGGCGTTTTTCGCGCGCTGTGACCGGCTCTCAGTCAAGTGGCGACACGCTTGTTGCCGCAACACTTGAGGCCATCATTGCCGACGTAAGCGTATTTCCTGAACTTTCCAGCGATCGCATTGCGCTTTATCGGATTTTCACCCGGCTCTTCACCTCGGTGAACGTGCGCGTTCCGGCAGAGGAGGCGCAGCCCGGCTGGGAAAGCCGCGCGTCTGCAAATCTTGCTGCTCTGGCACCGTTGCCGCGCCAGGCCTTCCTGCTCGTTGCGGTCGAAGGCTTCTCCGAGGCCGAGGCCGCGGAGGTGCTGGATGTGGATGAGGCGAAGTTCTCGCAGCTTCTCGCCGAAGCAAGCGAGGAGATCTCGCGCCAGGTTGCGACCGACATCCTCATCATCGAGGACGAGCCGCTGATTGCTATGGACATCGAGGAAATGGTCCAGAGCCTTGGCCACCGTGTGGTCGGTACCGCCCGCACCCACAAGGAAGCTGTGGCGATGTTCGCGTCCAAGCAGCCGAAGATGGTGCTGGCTGATATCCAGCTGGCCGACGGTTCCTCCGGCATCGACGCGGTCAACGAGATCCTCGCCGGCACGCCGGTTCCGGTGATCTTCATCACTGCCTTCCCGGAGCGTCTGCTGACCGGCGAACGGCCAGAGCCGGCCTTCCTTGTGACGAAGCCGTTCAACCCCGATATGGTGAAGGCGCTCATCAGCCAGGCGCTCTTCTTCGACAGGCAGGCCAAAGCCGCCGCCTGACATCGTTCCGCCAAAATTCTGACGCTTCAGGCCGCCTTGTGCGGCCTGTTTGCGATGGGGCAGAGCATGCGGAACCAAAGTGGCGACGAGCCGTTATTCATTTACAAATTTCAAGGAGATAGGTCATGCTCTACTGGACACTCGTTTTTCTCGTCGTGGCCATCATCGCCGGTGCGCTTGGGTTCGGTGGAATTGCAGGGGCGTCCGCCGGAATTGCCCAGATCCTCTTCTTCATCTTCCTGGTCTTCCTGGTGATCTCGTTGGTGGCAGGCCTCATGCGCCGTGCGGGTTAGGCACCTGCTTCGGCGCGGGTAGGTCTCCAACCCGGCCGGAGAGGCGGAGCGCGCATACCCCTCAGAGTGCGCTCCGCCGCTGCTGTCGAATATTGCAGTCAAGGAACTACTTGAGAGATTATTCGTTCATTTTGAACGCGTAATACCCATTGGGAGCATGTCGACATGCAGTTGATGCTAAACGGGGTGCAACAGTGGATGTAAGACGCGGCCTGCTGCGCGCTCTGCGCAATACAGGTATCATCGTCATCTATCAGACTCCGGACCTCAGGGTCCGATGGGCCCAGAACATTCCCGAAGGATGGGCCCAGGGCGACGTTGCCGGGCGCACCGACGGGGAATTTCTTCCGCCTCTCGCCTCCGAACGCGCGCTTGAACTGAAGCGCGCGGTGCTCGCCAGCGGCGTGCAGGAGACTATGGAGTTTCGCGACAGCGTCGCCGAGGGCGCGCGCTGGTACGATATGTGGATCGATGCCGACCACGACGACGACGGCGTTATCCAGGGCATAGTCACCACAATCGTCGAGGTCACCGAGCGCAAGAATCGCGAGCAGACGCTGCGCACGCTCCTGCGCGAGGTCAGCCACCGTTCCAAGAACCTGCTAGCCATCATCCAGGCGATCGCCACCCAGACCGGTCGCTACTCGTCCGGCATCGAAACGTTTCTCGAACGCTTCCGCGGCAGGCTGCAGTCGCTCGCTTCATCGCAGGACCTTGTCACCTCGTCCAACTGGCGTGGCGCCATGCTGAGCGAGCTGGTCGACGGTCAAGTCAATCGCTTCCTGACCGATTCCGGGAATGAGGTGCGGTTCGACGGCAACGACGTTTATCTCAACCCGAACGCCGCGTTGCATATCGGTCTTGCCCTGCACGAACTGGTCGTGAACTCGCTGAGCCACGGTGCACTCTCGAAGCCGAATGGCCGGGTCATCCTGACCAGCCAGATCGAAAAGACGAATGGGGAGGCCGCACCATCGCTGATCCTGCAGTGGTGCGAGGAAACCGATGCGCGTGAGATGCGCGAGGAGCGCCGCTTTGGCAGCGTTGCGCTGGAGCGCGTTGTGCCGCTCTCTCTTGACGGCAAGGCTCAACTCAGCGTCGGCGACAAGCGCCTCGACTATCGCCTGGTAGTGCCGGCAGCAAACTTCGAAAGCTGAGGCCTCCCGGCCTGTACCTCTCCCGGATGCCAAATACGAAAAAGCCGACCTGTTGGCCGGCACTGCACGTCTGACTTTCTGAATTCGACAGCCCCGCTACGTGCGATTTGGGGGGGCGTTCAGAGGGGCTGCACGTAGCGGGACCGTCATCCACTTAACGTAGGTGTTGATCTTCGGTTCCGCCTTCGCCAAAAATTTTTTGCGGAGGAACTTCATCTCGCGACGTGGCGTTGCGAGGGCGCAGAAGGTCACTCTGAGGAGGAGCAATGAGTAGTCAGATGAACCTGGTTCATGAGGCTGCGCGCATGGCCATGGCCGATCACCGGGCCGCATCGCCCCGCGGTGCGGCTCCGAAGAGCCGCTGGCATTTCTTCCTCGCCTATTTCGAAAAGATCCTGCGGCTGCTTCAGCGAGCCTGATTCAGTTTCTCCGCAGGAATCCGCACCGTCATCTCGCCCTTGTTGGGTTCGACATAGAGAACTACCGCGTACATCGCGCCATAGATGAGCGCCGCGAGGAAGATGAGGGTCGTCACAAACCGGAAGAGGGTGGGCATCAGCAGTCCGATTCTCGGGGTCCGGAAGGTTTGTCCCGTTATGGGACCGGTGCGTTGGCATTGCAAGCACGCGGGACATCGTCCTGCCGGTGCTTGACGAGGTGCACCTTTTCATGTCGTTACCGCCGTGAAAGGCGGAGAGCATGACAGAGCACGCATTTCCGGACATCGCAGCATCCATTCGCGAACGCCTCGGTCAGCGGGTGATCGTGTTCGTCGGCCTGATGGGCGCGGGCAAGACCGCAATCGGTCGCAAGGTTGCCGCCGCCCTCGACCTGCCGTTCATCGACAGCGACCATGAGATTGAAACCGTTTCCTGTATGACGGTGCCGGAGCTCTTCGAGAAATACGGCGAGCCGGAATTCCGCGCGCTCGAACAGCGGGTTATCGAACGGCTGTTGCAGGAAGGGCCGCGAGTCGTCTCTACCGGCGGCGGCGCCTACATGAACGCGCAGACGCGCGAGGCCATCGCTCAGCGCGGCATCTCGATCTGGCTGAAGGCCGATCTCGACACGCTGATGGAGCGCGTTTCGAAGCGCCAGAACCGTCCGCTGCTCAAGAACCCGGATCCGCGCGGGGTCATGCAGAAGCTGATGAACGACCGCTACCCGGTCTATGCGCTGGCGGACATCACCGTGCAGACGCGTGATGCGCGCCGAGAGGTTATCGCCGGCGAGGCGATGGAAGCGCTACTCGCACATCTTGAACGCATTGACGCGGCCTCTCAGGAAGACGGGAACCCGGCATGACCAACTTGCAGCAACGCACCGTCCGGGTCGAGCTTGGCTCGCGCAGCTACGACATCCTGATCGGCCCCAACCTCATCGCTGACGCTGGCCGTCTGATTGGCGAACGGCTGCCGAAGGCGCGCGCTGCCATCGTCACGGACGAGAATGTCGCCGCCGCGCATGGCACTGCGCTGGCTGCGAGCCTTGAAGGGGCGGGCATCGCGGCGACCATCATCAAGGTAGCGCCGGGCGAGAAGTCGAAGAACTTTGCGACGCTCGAACGCGTCGTCGACGAGGTACTGGCGGCAAAGTTCGAGCGGGGCGATGTCGTCATTGCGCTGGGCGGCGGAGTGGTCGGGGACCTCGCCGGTTTCGTCTCGGGCATCGTTCGCCGGGGCATGAAATTCATCCAAATGCCGACATCGCTGCTCGCGCAGGTCGACTCGTCGGTCGGCGGCAAGACGGGCATCAATACCCAGCGCGGCAAGAACCTCGTCGGCGTATTCCAGCAGCCGGTCCTGGTGCTGGCCGACACGGGCGTACTCGACACGCTGCCGGAGCGCGAGTTCCGCGCGGGCTATGCCGAGGTTGCCAAGTATGGCCTGATCGACCGGCCGGAGTTCTTTGCATGGCTCGAAGCCAACTGGCGTGACGTTTTCTCAGGGGGCGAAGCCCGTACCCATGCCATTGCGGAATCCTGCCGCGCCAAGGCGGAGGTCGTTGCGCGTGACGAGTTCGAGACGGGCGACCGCGCGCTCCTCAACCTCGGCCACACCTTCGGCCACGCGCTGGAAGCGGCGACACAGTATGACGGCACGCGACTGGTGCATGGCGAGGGCGTCGCCATCGGCATGGCGCTCGCGCATCGCTTCTCGAGCCGCTTGAACCTCTGCTCGATGGACGACGCCCATCGTGTCGAGGCGCATCTGCGCGCCGTTGGCCTGCCGGTCTCGCCGCTGGAGATCCCAGGCGAGCTGCCGGGTGCCGAGCGCATGCTCGACTTTATCGCGCAGGACAAGAAGGTGTCGCGGGGTGCGCTGACCTTCATCCTCACGAACGGCATCGGCCAGTCGTTCGTTGCGCGAGACGTGCCGCCCTCGGAAGTGCTAGCTTTCCTTCAGAACATTCTTCAGCCGGGACGCGCATGAAGCCATTCGAAGCGGCGTTGACGTTTGGACCCCTGGCACTGCTGGTACTGGCAGTGGTGTTTCATCGTCAGCTGTTGGCTTTGTTCGGCTATGAGGTGCGCCCGACGGCAAAGCCAGGCACTCATGGCGGTGACGATGCGCGCCATGCGGACGTGGAACCTCTGAACGACAGCGCGACCGCCCGCGACGACCGGATCGGCCGCTTTGCCGAACTCGCCGAACTCGAAGTCTGCGACGTGATGGTCCACCGCACCGACATGCGCTCGGTAGAGGTCGACTCGCCGCCGGAAGTCGTGGTGCGCGAACTCCTGCAAAGCCCGCACACCCGCATGCCGCTCTGGCGCGGGTCGAAGGAAAACATCGTCGGCGTCGTCCATTCCAAGGATCTGCTGCGCGCGCTGATCGACGCCGGCAACGACTATTCCAGGATCGATATCCTGAAGATCGCCAGCAAGCCGTGGTTCGTGCCGGATACCACTACGTTGCAGGACCAGCTCAACGCGTTCCTCCGCCGCAAGGTGCATTTCGCCATCGTGGTCGACGAATACGGTGAGGTGCAGGGGCTAGTGACGCTGGAGGACATCCTCGAGGAGATTGTCGGCGACATCGCCGACGAGCATGACGTATCGGTCCAGGGCGTGCGCCAGGAGGCGGACGGCTCGGTGGTGGTGGAAGGCTCGGTGGCGATCCGCGACCTCAACCGCGCCCTCAACTGGCAGCTGCCGGATGAGGAGGCGACGACGATCGCCGGGCTCGTCATTCACGAAACGCAGACGATCCCGCGTGAGCGCCAGGCCTTCACCTTCCACGGCAAGCGCTTCATCGTCATGAAGCGCGAAAAGAATCGCATTACACGAATTCGCATCCGGCCGGCAGAAACTGCCGGGTCCTGACGCCTACCAGCGAGTCGGTTCGCCGGGCGCAGCCGCTTCGATCGCCAGCGCGTGAACTCCGGCGGCAAGTTCCGGCGCCAGCAGCGCATTGATCGCACGATGACGATCAATACGGTTCAGGCCATTGAACGCCTCTGCCACGATGCGGACACGGAAATGGGTTTCTCCAGTGCCGTCAAACGATGCGTGATGACCCGAGTCACCATGATGATGCCCCGCATGCAGATGGCTTTCGTTGAGCACCTCCAGGCGCGACGGAGAAAATTTTTCCTTCAGTTTGGCTTCTATCGTCGACTGGATGGACAAGGCGGGTTCCTTTCACCATATGTGGCTTACGCGCGACCGTCGCGGTCGATTCAGGCGGTTGGGCGATGATCCCGTAAATGTCAATTCTTGTATCAGGGTGCGAACGGCCCATAATCGCCGTATCACCTCTCATCTGAGCTGCATGAAACCGTATTCGAAATATTTCGAGAAGATTCGGATTCGCCCTGACCGGCAGGCAGAGGCGAAGGCGAATGCGCCTGTCTGCCAGTGGGACGGATGCAACGAGCCGGGCACGCACCGCGCGCCGGTCGGCCGGATGCGCGAGGGCGAGTACTTCAAGTTCTGCTTCGACCACGTCCGGGAGTACAACAAGAACTTCAACTACTTCTCCGGCCTGCCCGATTCCGACATCGCTCGCTTCCAAAAGGAGGCGCTGACTGGCCATCGCCCGACCTGGAAGATGGGGGCGAATGCGGCGACGGCCTTCTCGCCCAACTTCTCGGAGAAGCGCTCGGGTGCCGCAGGGTACTACAACCGCATGCGCGACCCGTTTGGCATGTTCCACGACGAGGCCACCGCCAACCAGCCGCGCGAGCGCAAGCTGAAGTCGCTTGAGGCCAAAGCGATGGAAACACTGGGCCTCGACGCCAAGGCGACTAGCGCGGAAATAAAGGCGCGCTATAAGGAGCTCGTGAAACTTCATCACCCTGATGCAAATGGTGGCGACAGGGGCTCAGAAGACCGGTTACGCGATGTGCTGCAGGCATATCGCGTGCTCAAACAAGCGGGTTTGTGCTAGGTCCTCCGTCTGCTAGATACGCCTCCGGATATTTTGGGATTTGCCGGCGGAGTGCCAGCTTCCGCGTGTGGAGACTTGAACATTATGGCCGAACGTGAAATCGCCAACCTGCCCGACACGACCGTCTCGGTGAGAGACACGTTCGGTTTCGACTCCTCCATGGTCGTACCTGCCTACTCGACGTCGACCGAGCACGTCCCCGACATCGATCCGGACTACCTGTTCGACCGCCAGACGACCCTCGCGATCCTGGCCGGCTTTGCCTACAACCGCCGCGTGATGGTGTCGGGCTTCCACGGTACCGGCAAGTCGACCCACATCGAGCAGGTCGCCGCGCGCCTCAACTGGCCGTGCGTGCGCATCAACCTCGACAGCCACGTCTCGCGTATCGACCTCGTTGGCAAGGACGCCATCGTCGTCCGCGATGGCATGCAGGTTACCGAGTTCAAGGATGGCATTCTGCCGTGGGCCTACCAGAACAATGTCGCGCTGGTGTTTGACGAGTACGACGCCGGCCGCCCGGACGTCATGTTCGTGATCCAGCGCGTACTCGAGTCTTCGGGCCGCCTGACGCTGCTCGACCAGAGCCGCGTGATTCGCCCGCACCCGGCATTCCGCCTGTTCGCGACCGCGAACACCGTCGGCCTTGGCGACACCACCGGCCTCTACCACGGCACCCAGCAGATCAACCAGGCGCAGATGGACCGCTGGTCAATCGTCACGACGCTGAACTACCTGCCGCACGACAAGGAAGTCGACATCATCCTCGCGAAGGCAAAGCACTTCCGCGACGACAAGGGCCGCGATATCGTCAACAAGATGGTCCGCGTCGCCGACATGACACGCTCCGCGTTCATCAACGGTGACCTGTCGACCGTCATGAGCCCGCGCACGGTCATCATGTGGGCCGAGAATGCCGAGATCTTCGGCGATGTCGGCTTTGCGTTTCGCCTGACGTTCCTCAACAAGTGCGACGAGCTCGAGCGGGCGACCGTCGCCGAGTTCTACCAGCGCGCATTTGGCGAGGAATTGCCGGAGAGCGCTGCGAACGTGGTGCTGGCTTAATCGTTGGGGGCGGTGGGGCATCGGCGCCACCGCGGCATGGGAACGATGTGAATGGCAGGTCCGGGAGATAACACGCGCAACCGCTCCGCAAAGGGCGGCGACATCGACTCGTTCAAGCGGGCGATGTCCGTCTCCATGCGTGCGATCTCGGGCGACAACACGCTGGAGGTCTCCTTCAGCAAGGACAAGCCTGTTCTTGCCGGCAACATCGCCCGTCTACCCGACCTTCCGAAGAAGGCGAACGCGACCGACGTCGCGGTGACCCGCGGCCTTGGCGACTCGATGGCGCTGCGGCGTGCGCGCCACGACCCCCGAATCCACATGAAGCTTGCCCCCGAGGGCAAGCTCGCGCGCTCGGTCTTCGACGCGGTCGAGCAGGCTCGCGTCGAGGCAATCGGCAGCCGCGCGATGAAGGGTGTGTCCGACAACATCGCCCAGATGCTCGAGGATCGCTACGCGAAGGCGAGTTATGCCGCCATCACCGAACAGGCCGAGGCGCCGCTCGAGGATGCGCTTGCGCTGATCGTGCGCGAGCGGCTGACCGGCCGTGCGGCACCCGAGAGCGCCGGCCAGGTCGTGGAGCTGTGGCGCCCGTGGATCGAGGACAAGGCCGGAGGCGATCTCGATACCCTCGTCGACAAGCTCGAGGACCAGCAGGCATTTGCCCGTGTCGTCCGCGAAATGCTGGCTGCCATGGAGATGGCCGAGGAGCTTGGCGAGGACGAGGAAGCCGACGACGAGAACGAGGACGACGACTCCCCGCAGGGCGAGGAAGACTCGGAGGAAGGCGGCGAGGACGATTCCGGCTCCGAGGAGTCGCAGTCCGAGGAAAGCGATACGACGAGCGAGGATCAGGAGACCGGCGAGACCGAGACCTCCGACGCCAGCGCCGACGATCTTGCGGACGACCAGGACCTCGATGCCGAGACGCCGGGCGAGAACAAGCGCCAGGACAATCCCTTCGCCAACCTGCCGAAGGACATCGACTACAAGATCTACACGACCCAGTTTGACGAGACGGTCGGTGCCGAGGAACTTTGCGACGAGGAAGAGCTCGACCGCCTGCGCGCGTTCCTCGACAAGCAGCTCGCGAACCTTCAGGGCGTGGTCGGCCGTCTGGCCAACCGCCTGCAGCGCCGCTTGATGGCGCAGCAGAATCGCTCGTGGGAATTCGACCTCGAGGAGGGCGTGCTCGACACGGCGCGCCTGATGCGCGTCGTGATCGACCCGATGCAGCCGCTGTCGTTCAAGTGGGAGCGCGACACGCAGTTCCGTGACACGGTCGTGTCGTTGCTGCTCGACAATTCCGGTTCGATGCGCGGCCGTCCGATTACCGTTGCCGCGACCTGCGCCGACATTCTTGCCCGCACGCTGGAACGCTGCGGCGTCTCCGTCGAGATCCTCGGCTTCACGACCCGCGCCTGGAAGGGCGGACAGTCGCGCGAGAAGTGGCTGAAGGACGGCAAGCCGGCCAATCCCGGCCGCCTCAACGACCTGCGCCACATCATCTACAAGTCGGCCGATGCGCCGTGGCGCCGCGCGCGGCGCAACCTCGGCCTGATGATGCGCGAGGGGTTGCTGAAGGAAAACATCGACGGCGAGGCGCTGCTGTGGGCGCACAGCCGCCTGATCGCGCGCCCTGAGCAGCGCAAGATCCTGATGGTGATCTCGGACGGTGCGCCGGTCGATGACTCGACGCTGTCGGTCAATCCGGGCAACTACCTGGAGAAGCACCTGCGCGGTGTCATCGAACTGATTGAGACGCGTTCGCCGGTCGAACTCCTGGCCATCGGCATCGGCCACGACGTCACGCGCTACTACCGCCGCGCCGTCACCATCGTCGACGCGGAGGAACTGGCCGGCGCGATGACCGAACAGCTTGCCTCGCTGTTCGGCGAGGAAACGCGGCGCGATGTGCGCCGCATGGCCCGCCGGGCGTGAAGGCTCTCGTCCTTGCGCTAGGGCTTCTCGCTGGCGCGCTGGGCGCATCGGGAGCCATTGCAGAAGATGCAGCACCGGTCGCGATCGAGACGCGCTCGGTGCCGTTCTCCAGCTTCCAGATCGGCGCCAGCAGCAACCGTTTCGGCAAGCTCGAATTCATTGGTGGCTTCGAGCTGCGCGCACGTGCCTCGCAGTTTGGCCAATTCTCCGCTATGCGCTTCATGAAGCCGGGGTCCGACTTCGTCGGCGTGGCCGACCACGGCTACTGGTTCTTCGGCACCATCGAACGCCAGGGCGACGTACCGGTCGGCGTGTCGAACTTCCGCATGCAGCCGATGGTCGATGCGTCCGGCGAGATCATCGATGACAAGCCGCATGTCGACGCCGAGGGCATGCATTGTCACGATGGTGTCGCGACCGTCTCGTTCGAGCGTGAGGCGAGGGTGACCGAGTACCCCGTCGCCCCCCAAGGCGCTGGCAAGCCGGTCCGTGACCTCGACTTCCTCATCCCGCGCCGCGAGCTGCGCTACAATGCCGGCATGGAGACGGTGGTGCGGGCACCCGATGCGTCGCCCCTCAAGGGCGCGCGCGTCGTCATTGCCGAGCGCAGCATTGACAGCGAGGGCAATATCTTCGCCGCGGTGCTCGAAGGTCCGAGCAAGGGCATCTTCAAGGTCGTGCGCAGCGACAGTTTTGACGTCACCGATGGCGCCTTCCTGCCGGGTGGCGATCTCATCCTGCTCGAACGCCGCTTCACGCGGCCGATCAGCGTTGGCATGCGTCTTCGCCGCATCGAGGGCGGCTCGATCCGTCCCGGCGCGGTAGTGGACGGGGAAGTGCTGATGGAAGCGGACCTGTCCTCGCGCATCGACAATATGGAAGCGCTGGACATCTGGCGGCGCGACGACGGCAAGCTGGTCGTGTCGGTGATGTCCGACGACAACCAGTCGTTCCTGCAGCGAACGCTGTATCTGGAATTTCTGCTAGGGGAATAGGTGAGTAGGTGAGTAGGGGGCTAGGGCAGTAGGGCCTACATTTTCCCCTAAGCCACCAAGCCCTTACTTACCTGATCCCTTACTGCAGTGCCATCTGCACCTTGGAGCGGATTTCCATCAGCGTGAACGGCTTCGGCACCACGTCGATGATGATCTCCTCTAGGTCCGAGGCGCGTTCGCGCTGCTCGGCATAGCCGGTCATCAGCAGGATCTTCAGGCCCGGGAATTCGCCCGCGGCGCGCTTGGCCATCTCGATGCCGTCCATGGCCGGCATGCGGATGTCGGACAGCACGAGGTCGTAGCTGCCTGCAGCCTCGCGGATCTGGGTCAGACCCAGATCGCCGTCTTCCGCCGTTTCCACCTCGTGACCGGCAGCCGCGATCGCGCGCGCGGTGAAGGTGCGGACCGAATCGTCGTCTTCGACAATCAGAATACGGGCCACTCAGGCGTCTCCCTTGACGATACCTACAAACGGAAGTTCACGGAACGCGTGGGCGACATCCATGCCGTAGCCCACGACGAAGTAGTCCGGGCACTCGAAGCCGACGAAATCGGCGTCGAGATCGGTCTGGCGCTTTTCGCGCTTGTCGAGCAGCACTGCGATCGACACGCTCTTGGCACCGCGAGACAGCATCAGTTCCTTGGTGAACTTCAGCGTCTTGCCCGACTCCAAGATGTCGTCGACCAGCAGGATGTCGCGGCCCTTCACGTCATTGTCGATGTCGCGCAGCACGCGGACCTCGCCCGAAGTCGTGCCGGTGCCATAGCTGGAAATGAAGATGAACTCGACTTCCGGCGAAAGGCCCGTATCGTGCATCGCGCGGATCAGGTCGCCCGCGAAAATGAACGAGCCTTTCAGGATCGAGATGACGAGGAGGTCCTCATACTCCCGCTCCCCAATCGCCTTGGCGAGCTCCAGGTTCCTTCTTGCGATCGTTGAGGCGCTGTAAAGGACCTCGATTTCCTTCCCGCGTACGATAGGCATCAGCGCTTGGACTCCCGGAAAGTTACGGAGACGGTTCTTACCCCGTTTCTAGGCGCCACCACGCGGCTCGAAAAGGAATAGCGGTCGCCGGGCGCGAGAGCCACGTCGTTTGTCCCCAAATAATAACTTGTCATGGCTCCGTCGTTCGATCTAACCACGATCTCCAAGTTTGGCAAAGTTTGGACAGCTGAGCCGTGGTTACCCGCCTGTCCTGCCACAAACAGTATATCGCGTCCCTTATGCCGCTCGACGCGGCTGGTGACGTCGCCGATGCGCAGACCTGCCGCCTGCGCCGCCGGCTTCAGCGTTGCTACCTGCTGGCGCACCAGCGCATGACCGCCCGAGGTCCAGAACGCCAGCGCGACGAGGCCAAGACCGATGGTCCAGAACACGGCGCTGCCGCTTCTCCGGCCGGCCCTCGACGAGGCGCCGGGTCTGAGGAAATCAAGCCCTTTCGGGGCGGATCGCCGTGCCACCGCGAGGTGTTCCTGCGTGGGTGTGACGGTCGCTTCGATGTCGGCATCGATGACGTCTTCTGCTTCGCGGACGAAGCCCGCGCGGGTCCGGACATCGGTCATGATTTCGCCGGAAACCGGGCGTGGTTTGTCGTTGCTCATGCGACCGACCGTCCTCTTGCGGTTCATTCTGTGGGTAGCCTCTATAGGTTAACGCTTCGCTGCAATTTTGCCTTTGAGTGCAGACGTTAACCGGGCATTAACCACGCGGGGACGAAGTTCGGGGCTCATCACTCTTCGCGGGGCGCCCCGGCCAAACCGTTGATGAACAAGGATTTCCGGTGATCCGCTTCGAGAATGTCGGCCTCAGATATGGAATGGGTCCGGAAATACTCCGTGACATTTCCTTCCATCTGCCCGAACGTTCCTTCCAGTTTCTGAGCGGGCCGTCCGGTGCGGGCAAGACGACGCTGCTTCGCCTGCTGTTCATGTCTCTGAAGCCAACTCGCGGACTTATCACCGTCTTCGGCAGGGACCTGTCGCGCATCCCGCGCAAAGAGCTGCCGATGCTGCGCCGGCGCATCGGCATCGTCTTCCAGGACTTCCGCCTGCTCGACCACATGACCACTTACGAGAACGTCTCGCTGCCCTTGCGCGTGCGCGGGCGCGAGGAGTCGAGCTACCGCTCTGACGTGATCGAGCTGCTGAAGTGGGTGGGCCTTGGCGAGCGCATGCATGTGCTGCCGCCGGTGCTGTCGGGCGGCGAGAAACAGCGTGCGGCTATCGCCCGCGCGCTGATTGAACAGCCCGAGATCCTGCTCGCCGATGAACCGACCGGCAATGTCGATCCGCCGCTCGCCCGCCGCCTGCTGCGCCTCTTCATCGAGCTCAACCGCCTCGGCACGGCCGTCGTCATCGCGACCCACGATGTCGCGCTGATGGAGCAGGTTGACGCGCGCCGCATGGTTCTCAACGGCGGGAGGCTCGAGATCCATGACTGATCCCGCCACCCTGCCAGGCGCGCCGGCGAGACGCCGCGGAGCGGCGCGCTCCTATCGCAAGCAGGCGCCTATCGTGCCGCCCGGCAACGTCGCCGGGCATGCGCTGATCCTCGTCATCGCGATCATGACCTTCCTGTCATGCCTGACACTCGGCGCCGTGACGCTGGTGCGCGATACGGCGGCGATGTGGCAATCGCAGATCGCCCACGAGGCGACCATCCAGATCAAGCCGGTCGATGGACTCAACATCGAGGCGGCACTTGCCACCGCACAGCAGGTCGCTGCCGGTTTCCCCGGCGTGCGGCAGGCAACCATTGTCGACCGCGCGGCGACGATCCGCCTGCTCGAGCCATGGCTCGGCACCGGCTTCGACATCGACGAGCTGCCCGTGCCGCGCCTCGTCATCGTTACGATCGACCCAGCCAACCCGCCGGACTTCCCGGCACTGCGGCAGGCCGTCACGGCCGAGGTGCCGCAGGCAACGCTCGATGACCACCGCACCTGGGTCGACCGCCTGATTGCGATGGCGAACACGACTGTGACGATCGGCTTCTCGGTGCTTCTGCTGATGCTGACGGCGACAGTGCTGGCGATCGTCTTCGCCACGCGCGGCGCGATGGCCGGCAACGGACACATCATCGAGGTGCTGCATTTCGTCGGCGCCGAGGCGGGCTTCATCGCCCGCGAGTTCCGCCGCCACTTCCTGCTGACCGGCATGAAGGGCGCGGCTGCGGGCGGGCTTGCCGCCATCATCGTCTTCATCGGCTTTTCGTGGTGGTCGTCCTGGAACCTTGCGACGCCTCAGGCAGACCAGGCCACGGCCCTGTTCGGCAATTTCGCTATCGGCAGCGCCGGCTATCTTGGCGTTGCGCTGGTCGTCATCCTGATCGGCGGGCTCACTGCGCTCACCTCGCACATCACCGTGGTCTCGTATCTCGGCGACATCGACCCGAGCGCCCATGACTAGGCCGCCCATGACTATGAAAGACCATTGTTGCGCCATCACAGGTCCGCGCAAAGACCTGTTCAATGCCACGATTGGCGGGTAACCATATACACATGACGGGGCCAATCGACAGGAAGGCGTCGCCCGAGATCGTGGCTGACGCCCACGCAGACCGGGTCAGGCCACGCCGCCCGGTGCGCAGGTTCCTTGCGGCTCTGGCACTGCTCCTCGTCGGCGGCTCGCTCGCCTTCCTCGGCGGCTTCGCAGCCTTTGCCACCCATATCGCACGTCTGACGACGCCGACCGACCTTCCTTCGGCCGATGCGATCATCGTGCTCACCGGCGGCGAGAAGCGCCTGACGGCGGCGGTCGATCTGCTCGAGGCTGGAAAGGGCAAGCGGCTGCTGATCAGCGGCGTGCACCCGAAGGCGCGGCTGAGTGATCTCCGCCGCGCGACCGGCGGCGATTCGCGGCTGTTCAACTGCTGTGTCGACCTCGATCACACCGCGCTCGACACGATCGGCAATGCCGAGGAAAGCGCCAAGTGGGTCGAGAGCCATAACTGGGACAAGGTGATCATCGTCACCAACAACTACCACATGCCGCGTAGCCTGCTGGAGCTTAAGCGCTACATGACTGAGGCGGAGCTGTTCCCCTATCCGGTGGTGAACACGCATCTCGAAGGCGGCGAGTGGATCACGAACCGCGCCGCCCTTCGGGTGCTGTTCACCGAATACGCCAAGTACATCGCCGCGCTGTTCCGGCGCGTGGTGCCGGACCTCCGGCAGGTCGCGGGCAGGGCGCAGCCCGAGCACACGCAGACGCAACGCGGCAGCTGACGGCAGTCTTTCGCCGGGCGGCACGTTTCCCTTTGGACGCGACTGGTGTAACCAACGTGCGCACGACACTCCGCAGGCACGTTTTCATGCTCGTAATCCGGTCGCTGGCGTTCAATGCCGCCTTTTATCTGAACCTCATCGTCCAGATGATCGTGTTCACCCCGTTCTTCTTCCTTGCCCCGCGCCGGAAGGCGTGGTGGGTGCCGCGCTTCTGGTCGCGCACCAGCCTCAGGCTGCAGGAGTGGCTGGCTGGCACGAAGTCGGAGATTTCCGGGCTTGAGAACCTGCCGGACGGACCGTTCATCCTGGCGCCAAAGCACCAGTCGTTCTGGGACACGATCGCGTTCTTCCCGTACCTGTCGGACCCCGTCTACATCCTCAAGCGCGAGCTGATGTGGATCCCCTTCTTCGGTTGGTACCTGAAGAAGGTGAAGATGATCCCGATCAACCGCGGCAGCCGCTCAAACGCGCTCAAGCAGGCGCTGGTGGAGGCCAGGAAGCGGATGGATGACGGGCGCCAGCTCATCATTTACCCGGAAGGCACCCGCCGCCCGCCGGGCGCCGAGCCCGCCTACAAGTGGGGCATTGCCGAGATCTACGCGGCGCTGAACGTGCCGGTGGTGCCGGTCGCTCACGTCGCGGGCCTCTACTGGCCGCGCCGCAAGTTCCTGCGTTATCCAGGCGCGCTGAAGGCGAAGTTCCTGCCGCCGATCGAGCCGGGCATGGAGAAGGATGCCTTCATGAAGCGGCTGATCGCCGAGACCGAGGCAGGCTGTGATGCCTTCCTGATCGAGGCGGCGACGTCGGAGAACCCGCCGGCGCTGCCGGAGACGGCGATCAGGCGCCTGAAGGAACTCGGCGTGGAGCTTCCGGTCAGGAAGCGTTAAGGCGCTGCGCCACGCTTTCCAGCCAGCGGTCGCGGATGCCGAGCGCGCGCAGATGGTCGACCGTGTTCAGCACATAGTCCTCGTTGCGGCCCGACAGACCCACGGAACCCGACACGATGCGCGCGGCCTCCTCGACGTCGATATGGCCTGCGTACTGGATGTGAGACCGGTCGACGACATATGCGACCGCTTCCGCGCGTGAGCCATCATCGAAGCGGACGGGCAGGCGCTTTTCGAGATAGACGTTGGTGACGAGCTCGCGCTCTCGCAGGTACCCCATCACCTCGTCGGAAAGCTCGCCCGGCACGCGGAAGGCCATGCCGACGCAGGAACCGCCGCGGTCGAGGCCCAGCACCAGCCCCGGCTTTTCGACCGTGCCGCGGTGAATGTGCGAGGAGATGCACAGCGCCCGCCGGTAGCCGCAAAGGCGCGCCTTGCGCGTCTCTGTATGGGCGAAGCCCGGCCGCCACATCAGCGAGCCATAGCCAAACACCCAAAAATCGCCCATATCGCAAATCCAGATTCGAATTTTCGGCTGCGTGCCGACCGACGAGGGTTAACGAGAGCCGCGCCATGGCGTCAAGCAATGATAAACCGGTCAACTACAGCAGGCGCTTCTTTTGGCTCCTGCTCGGGATCGTTGCGGCCATCGCGCTCTATAGCGGCGGATGGTACTACGCCGCAGGAAAGGTTGGCGAGCGCGTCCAGACGGCCGTCGACGGGGCCAACGCCAGCGGTCGGCGTGCGAATTGCGAAAGCCTTGAGGTTCGTGGCTATCCCTTCCGGCTTGGCGTGTTCTGCCGCTCGGTGATGTTCGAGGACCCCAAGGCCGCTATCCGTTTCCAGGCGGGGGCTTTCCGCTCGGCGGCGCAGGTTTATCAGCCGAACCTCGTGATCGGCGAACTCGACGGGCCGGCGACGCTGGAGACGCCGGGCATACCGACGCTCGACCTCAAGTGGGAGTCGATGCGAGCCAGCGTCCGTATTGCTTCGCCGCTGCCCGAGCGTGTCTCGGTCGAGGGCCGCAATGTCGAGGTGAGACTGGATGAGCCGGGCGACGTGCCGCCGCTGCTCGGGCGCGCGGGCCATGCCGAATTCCATGCGCGTCCGGACGCCGACGCGGGCTACGACCTTGCCGTACGCTTCAACGAGCTGCGCTTCGACCCGAACTTCGTCGGCACCGACAAGCTGCCGCCGCTGGCGGGCCTTGCAGATTTCTTCGTTGAGCGCTGGCAGTCGGGCGGACGCGAATCCAGCGTTAACATCCGCAATCTCACCGTTTCCATCGATGACAAGGGCAGCGGCGCGGAAGTGTCGGGACCTTTCGCCGTCGGCATCGACGGGCTGATCGACGCCGAACTGCAGGTGAAGGTGCGCAATCCCCGCGCGTTGGGCGAGCTGCTGGTCAGCCTGCTGCCAGCCTACCGCGAGCAGGTTGAGCTCGCAGTCGGCACGATTGCGATGCTTGGCGAGGAGCCGACCTTCCCGCTGAAGATCTCGCGCGGGAAGGTCCGCATTGGTTTCGTCTCACTCGGCGCGATCCCGCCGCTGTTCTGACTGGTCAGGCGGGCTTTGCCGCCGCGATGCGGCCGAAGTCTGGCGCGCTGACGTCCTGGCCAGCCTCGATGATCGAGCGGCGGATGGCGCGGGTGCGGGTGAAGAGGTCGAACAGCTTGTCGCCATCGCCCCAGCGGATCGCTCGCTGCAGCGAGGCGAGGTCTTCCGAAAAACGCGCCAGCATTTCCAGGATCGCATCGCGGTTGTGCAGGCACACGTCGCGCCACATGGTCGGGTCCGACGCCGCGAGGCGGGTGAAGTCACGGAAACCCGACGCGGAGTACTTGATGACTTCCGACTTGGTGACCGTCTCAAGGTCGTCCGCGGTGCCGACGATGTTGTAGGCAATGATGTGCGGCAGGTGAGAGACGATTGCGAGCACCATGTCGTGGTGCTGCGGCGGCATGACGTCGATGTTGGAGCCGCAGGCGGTCCAGAAGGCTGAGAGCTTGTCGAGCGCCGCCTGATCGGTCTCCGGCAGCGGGGTCAGGATGCACCAGCGGTTGCGGAACAGCTCCGCAAAGCCGGCATCCGGACCGGAATGCTCGGTACCAGCGATCGGGTGGCCCGGGATGAAGTGCACGCCTTCAGGCACGTGGGGCTGCATCTGCGCGATCACCGAGGCCTTTGTCGAGCCGACGTCGGTGAGGATAGCGCCGGGCTTGAGAGCGCCGGCGATCTGCTCGGCCACGGCACCTGATGCGCCGACGGGAACGGAGACGATGACGAGGTCCGCGTTCTTCACGGCTTCGGCAGCACTTTGCTCGTAGCGGTCGCCGAGGCCAAGTTCCTCAGCGCGCTTTAGCGTCTCAGCGCTGCGGGTGGAGATGACGATCTCGCCGGCGAGGCCCTCGCGGCGCACGACGCGCGCGATGGAGGAGCCGATCAGGCCAATGCCGATCAGGGCGATGCGTTCAAACATCTTTTCGGTCATTTTTTCAGTCTTTCAGGAATTCCGCGAGTGCGGCGACTACGCCGCGATTGGCTTCTTCGGTGCCTATCGTCATACGCAGCGCGTTGGGAAGGCCGTATGCCGCAACGCGCCTGAGAATATACCCGCGCCGCGCCAGATACTCCTCCGCCGCCTCGGCGGTGTGCTTCCCGTCTTCCAGAAAGTGAATCAGAATGAAGTTGGCAACGCTGGGGGTGACGCGAAGGCCGAGCTTCGTCAGCTCCTCCGTCGTCCAGTTGAGCCACTTCTCGTTGTGAGTGACGCAGAACTCGACGTGTTCGCGATCGAGGATCGCCGCCGTGCCGGCTTCGATCGCCATGGCGTTGACGTTGAACGGATCGCGCACGCGCTCCAGCGCCTCGATGATGTGCGCCGGCGCATAGCACCAGCCGATGCGCGCGCCGCCGAGCCCGTGCACCTTGGAGAAGGTGCGGGTCATCACGACATTTTCATTGGCCGCCACCAGCTCTACTCCTGCCTCGTAATCATTGCGGCGCACGAACTCGGCATAGGCCGCGTCGATCACGAGCAGCACGTTCTTCGGCAGGCCGGCGTGCAGGCGGCGCACCTCGTCGAACGGCATGTAGGTGCCGGTGGGGTTGCTCGGATTGGCGAGGAAGACGATGCGCGTCTTCTCGGTGACGCAGGAGAGGATCGAGTCGACGTTCGCCGTCTCGTTGACCTCCGGCGCGATCACGGGCTTTGCGCCGACCGAGCGGATGTAGATCGGATAGGCCAGGAAGCCGTACTGGCTGTAGATGCCCTCGTCGCCTTCGCCGACATAGATGCGGGTGAGCAGCGCCAGTGCCTCGTCGGAGCCGTTGAAGGCCATGACGTTGGCGACGTTGAGGCCATGCGTCTTCGCGATCGCCTCACGCAGCTTCCGCGATGAACCGTCCGGATAAAGCGCAAGCTTCTCCGTCACCGCCTGTGCGGCCGCGATGGCCTTGGGGGAGGGGCCGAACGGATTTTCGTTGGACGACAGCTTATAGACCTTCGCGACCCCCGCCGGTGCGTGGCTCTTGCCGGGCACGTAGGCGTCGATCTCCATCACGCCGGGGCGTGGTTCAGGGCGAAGCTCGGTGGTCATGGCTGCTATCCAGTTGGAAGGTGTGCTTGCCTCTACCAAGTCTTTGGCGTTGACGCAAAGGTTCAGCGATCCTAAATATGCCGCGTTCCGTGGTGATTTGGCCGGTCGGCTTGCAGCCACGTAAAATAAGTTGCTAAAGGACCGATCGCAGCAATTCCGTTGGGACCGGTCGCGCATACGCCGCCGGTCTTTTCAGTTTCTGGAGTTGTTGCCGTGCCCATCAAGATCCCCGACCAGCTACCCGCCCGCGACGTCCTCGTCAGAGAAGGCGTGCAGGTTATGGACGAGCGCACGGCGCTCCGGCAGGACATCCGTCCGCTGCAGATCGGCCTGCTGAACCTGATGCCGAACAAGATACGCACGGAGACCCAGTTCGCGCGACTCATCGGCGCATCGCCGCTGCAGGTCGAGCTGACGCTGGTGCGCATCGGCAGCCATGCCGCGAAAAACACCCCGGAAGAACACCTCATCGCCTTCTACCAGACCTGGGAAGAGGTCAAAGACCGCAAGTTCGACGGCTTCATCGTCACCGGCGCGCCGGTCGAGAAGCTGCCGTTCGAGGAAGTCTATTACTGGGATGAGCTGAAGCAGATCTTCGACTGGACGACCACCAACGTCCATTCGTCCTTCTTCATCTGCTGGGGCGCGATGGCGGCAGCGTGGCACTTCCACCGCATCCCGAAATACCCGCTGTCGAAGAAGGCGTTCGGCGTGTTCCGCCACCGGAACAACGCGCCCAGCTCGCCGTACCTCACCGGCTTCTCCGATGATTTCGCCATTCCCGTTTCGCGCTGGACCGAGGTGCGCTCGCAGGACATCCGCCAGCACGAAGATCTTCAGCTGCTGATGGAATCGGACATGACAGGCCCGTGCATGGTCGCTGAGGAGATGGGCAACCGGCTCTACATGTTTAACCACATCGAGTACGACTCGACCTCCCTCAAGGAAGAGTACGACCGCGACGTGGGGCTGGGCGTGCCGATCGAGGTCCCGCACGAATACTACCCGAACAACGACCCATCGCGCCCGCCGCTCAATCGCTGGCGCTCGCACGCGCATCTTTTGTTCGGCAACTGGATCAACCAGGTCTATCAGACGACGACGTACGACCTCGCCGAGATCGGCAAGGGACGGGTCAAGGAGACCGTCTGAAACGGCTTTGGACGGGCTTGGCCGGTAGATGAGGAACCCCTTGGGCCGGCTGGCGTTTGGCTCAGCCCGCCAGAAGCCGAAGGAGCCTCATGCCCAACCGTAACAAGAACGTCGATCCCGATCAGGTCCGCGCCGCGGTCGATGCCGTCGTCGCGGAAATGGAAGTCATCGAAAGCTTCGGCAAACTCATCGACCACATCGAGGGGATGAGCGAGCTGGAGGTGAACCGCTTCGGCGTCTGCGTCGTCACAGCGGATGGCGACGTGATCGAGGGCGGCGAGGCCAGCCACCCGTTTCCCATACAGAGCATCTCGAAAGTCTTCGCGCTGACGATGGCGCTCGAGGCGCATGGCGACGACGTCTGGAAGCGCGTCGGGCGCGAACCATCGGGCGATCCGTTCAACTCGATCATCGACCTCGAGCGCAAGAAGGGCATTCCACGCAATCCCTTCATCAACGCCGGAGCGCTCGTCATTGCCGACATGCTGCTCGACCGCGAGAAGCCGCAGCACGAGGATGTTGCGGCGTTCCTGGCCGATCACATTGGGGCGAACGATTTCGACGTCGATCCCGACGTCTTCGACAAGGAGGCGAAGGGTGGCTACACCAATCGTGCGCTCGCCAACCTCGCCAAGTCGTTCGACAACCTGCATCACGAGGTCGATGACGTGATGAAGCTCTATGTGCGCCAGTGCGCGATCGCGCTCACCTGCCGGCAGCTGGCGCTGGCTGGGCGCTACCTGATGCTGTCCCCTTCCGGACGCAAGAAGAAGATCTCGTTGCAGGAAGCGCATCGTGTCCGCCGTATCAACGCCCTGATGCTGACCTGCGGCCAGTATGACGGGGCGGGGGACTTTGCCTACCGCGTCGGCCTGCCGGCAAAGAGCGGCGTTGGCGGTGGCATTCTTGCAGTCGTGCCTCACGTTGCCTCGATTGCCGTCTGGTCGCCGGGGCTGGACGACAACGGCAACTCGCTGCTCGGCACCATCGCGCTGGAGCGGCTTTCGGAACGACTGGGCTGGTCGGTTTTCGGTTCGGTGCCGCAAGTCGGCGCCTAGCCGCGCTGCAGCTTCTGCCACCGTTTAACGGCGCGCTCGCGCCTTATTCGCGACAGGCGCTGCAGCCAGAAGATGCCGTCGAGCTGGTCGATCTCGTGCTGCAGGCAAGTGGCAAGGAAGCCGGCCGCCTCTTCGGTTTTTTCTTCGCCCGAAAGCGTCTGGTAGAGGACCTTGACCCGGTCCGGCCGCTCGATCTCGTCGGTCACGCCCGGCATCGACACGCTGCCTTCGGTGTGGCGTTGCAGCGTCTCGGATGCTTCCTCGATCACCGGGTTCACATAGACCCGCACGCCATCCTCCGGCGACAGCTCGATCACCGTGATGCGCTTCAGAACGCCGATATGCGGACCGGTGATGCCGACGCCGGGCGCAGCCCGCATCGTGTCGAGGAGATCGTCGGCAAGCTGGCGCAGTTCCTCATCGAAAGTCTCTACCGGAGCGCACCGCGTGCGCAGGGCCACGTCCGGGTACTTCACGATTGGCCTGACGGTCATGCGTCGCCTTTTCCAACTGCCTGACGTGCCGCGGCGCCGGTTGCGCCCTGCGGCGAGAGCACCGGCACGAAAACGCGGCGCGAAGCGCGCGCCGAGACCGGCACGCCCTGATAGACGCGCTTCTGCGCCTCGACAACCAGCACGCCGGCGAAGATCGGCCAGAACCGGCGGCCGGCCCCCTCGAACATGCCGTGCATGCGCATCATCCAGCGCTTCTTGGAGGGCGGGAAGTGCAGCGCGTCGGCCCATGGGCCCGGCGTGAAGTTGGCCTCGCGCAGGAGCGCGTTTAGCTGGGCGCGGGAAAAGGGCCGGCCCGTGCCGAAGGGCGTGTGCTCGAAGCGGGCCCAGACGCCACGGCGGTTGGGCGTGACGATGACGAGCCGTCCGCCCGGCGCCAGCACGCGCCAGGCCTCCATCAGCGTTTCGCGCGGGTTTTCCGCATGCTCCAGCGCATGGACCATCAGAATACGGTCGATCGACGAATCATAGAGCGGCAGCTCTTCCTCGAACACCAGCGCGGTGGCCGAGGGGCCGTTGGCCGGCCAGTTCACCGCGCCCTGGCTCGCCGGCATCAGGGCCAGCACCCGCTCCGTCCCTTCGCGCAACCGGTCGAGCCATGGCAGCGCGTAGCCGAGGCCAACTAGGCGCTCGTTCGGCATCTTGGCCCAGACCTGCTCGATGGCGCGTGCGATCGAGTGCTCGGCAAGGTGGCCCAGCGTCGAATTGTAGAACGATCGCAGTTCGATGATGTCGGACAGCATGGTCAAACCGTAGCGAGCGTCGCGAGGCGCTGCAAGGCGACGTCGCCGCGTGACAAGGCAGGACGACGCCCCTACATTCCCCCAGCGAATGAGGGAGTGCGCAAATGGCTGTCGATGTCGAACTGTTCATGTGTCTGTCGGACAATTTCGGGGCGCTGGTGCGCGACCGCGAGACCGGAACCGTCATGCTGATCGATGCTCCGGAGGAGCGGCCGATCATCGAGGCCATCGAGCGGACCGGATGGACGCCTAGCCTGCTGCTCACCACCCATCATCATTCCGACCACGTCCAGGCCAACCTTGCGCTCAAGCAGCGCTACGGTCTGAAGATTTATGGCCCAGCAGCCGAAGCGGCAAAGATCCCCGGCATCGACGAGACCGTGGCGGAGGGCTCAAAGATCCAGTTCGGCAGCCAGACCATCGAAACGATCGAGACGCCGGGTCATACGGCCGGCCATGTCTGCTACTGGCTCAGGGACGCGAAGGTCGCGTTCACAGCCGACACGCTGTTTGCGCTGGGTTGCGGCCGCCTGTTCGAGGGAACGCCGGCGACCATGCACGCTTCGCTGCAGAAGCTCGTAAAGCTGCCCGCGGAGACCGTCGTCTATTGCGGTCACGAATACACGCTGTCGAACGCGCGCTTCGCGGTCACCATCGACCCCGCCAACGCCGCTCTGCAGGAACGAGCTCGCAAAATCGAGGAGCTGCGCGCCGATGGGCGTCCGACGCTGCCGACGACGATCGGCGAGGAGCTGGCGACCAACCCGTTCCTGCGCCCGCATGATCCGGCGATTCGCCGCAACCTCGGCATGGAGAATGCGAGCGACGTCGAGGTGTTCGCGGAAATCCGCAAGCGCAAGGACAACTTCTGACGCGGGTCAGAGCAGGACGGCGAGGGTGATCGCCAGCTGCGCAAAATAGTAGAGGATCCAGACCGCCGGCCCCGCCCATTCGCGATGCTGTGAGGCCGGCGCGAACAGGAACTTCTGCGCGGCAAGGATGAAGTCGGAAGCGACGAACAGCACGGCGCCGCCGATGACCAGCGGTGCCGGTACGGTGGCCGCCGCGATCAGCATCGCCATGATCGCCGGGGTGTAGACGGCGATAGGCAGGCGCAACGGGGGCGCCACCGCCAGCAGCAGGCGCCGCAGCAGCCAGAGAGCCGCAGCAAGGGCGACCGCGACCACCCCCAGCCGCCACGGCTCCTGCGCGATGAGCAGGAGGTCAGATCCCAGCTGCCAGAACAGCGCGACATAGGCGAGGTGGGCGAGGAGAAAACTCGCGAGCCCGAGCAGGAACGGCTTCTCCCCTTCCTGCGCGAGAAACGCGTCGCCGGCGGCGCTGAGGACCAGCGCCACGAAGAGCAGCAGCGGACCCTTCTCGAGCAGCGCCAGCAGGGCAAGCAGCGCGATCGATCCCGCCTTGGCAACCGTGCGACGCCAGGAAGGCGGCTGCGCCTGCTTGAGGAAGTAGAAGAACGACGCCCCGGCCGAGAAGATCAGCGTGCCGTTTGCAAGCGATTCGATCCCGCCGGGGAAGGGCATCATTCTGCAGGTTCCTTGCGGCCGAACAGCATGGTCTTGGCCGCTAGTACGGCTCCGGCTGTGATCAGCACGCAGGCGGCGAGAATGTAGAAACTTGGCTCAGCCGCGCCGGCCACGATCAGCACCAGCGTCGAGAGGAGCGGGGCGGCATAGCTCGCCGCTCCCAGCACCTGGATGTTACCGCGCTTAACGCCGTGGTCCCAGGCGTAGAACGCCGCACCCACCGGCATCAGGCCAAGGCCGACCACGGCCAGCCACTGGCCGGTGTCCTGCGGCCAGACGGTCTCCTCCAGCAACAGATGGCAGATGAGGGACAGAATGGCGGTGGCGGCGCAGAACCAGGTGACGACGCTGGTCGGCACCGAGGGGAAGCGCCGCGACAGGAGCGAGTAGCTCGACCATGTGACGGCGCAGACGGCGGCCATCATATAGCCGAACGAGTATTGCGGGTCGAAGGAGAGCGTGCCGCCGCGCGTGACGATCAGGAACGCGCCGGCAAGCCCCAGTGCCGCCCCCGCGACATGAAACCAGCGCAGCTTCTCGCCAGGCAGCAGCGCGGAGCCGACAACGATCAGCAACGGCCAGAGATAGGCGATGAGGCTCGCTTCCACGGCCGGCGCGTTGCGGAGCGCGGTGTAGTAGAAATAGTGGTAGCCGAAGAGGCCGGCGATGCCGATCACCCAGACCACTGGCGGGATCGGATCGTGCTTCGCGGCAGGCGTCATGGCGCGCATCACCAGTCCCACCGCCGTGCCGATCGCGAAGGTGATTGCCGAGAGCTGGAACGGGGGAACGCTTCCGGACGCCGCTGTCAGAAGCGCCAGCAACGCCCACATGATGACGGCGGAAAATCCGATAAGCGTGGCGCGTGCCAAGTTCCCCTCCATTGCACTTCGATGTGGCGGAAGGGTTAGCCGGTGCCGCAGGGGACGGCAAGCGGCGCATTGCGCGAATCAGCGGGCGGCGACGCGGGTGGCTGTAATGCGCAGCGTGCCGATCTGGGTGCCGACCCTTGCGTCGATCGGGGCATAGAAGCCGGTCGAACCGAGCGGTGCGAAGGTGATGCTCATGCGCCCTTGCGTGCGCATGTACTCGATCTGCTTGCGGCCCTGGCGATAGCCAGAGACAGGGGTGAAGCGTGCGGCACAGGTGACGGTGCCGTTCTCGGACAAGTTCGGCCCACCGAGCGCAAGATCGCCGCGTAGCTCGCCGTCGAAGAAGCTGATGGTGCGGTTGCAAACCTTGGCCGGATCGCTGGTGCGGATCAGGGTTGCCGAGAGAGGATCGAGCGCGCGGGCAAGATGCGCGTTGGAAACCTCGACCCAGGTCCGACCTTTCCGCGGCTCCGGCCTGTTCTCGTAGCTCGCGACCCTGCCTTTCGCGTATCGGATGGCGGTGACGCTGTGCTTCTTGCCGGACTTGTACTCTGACGAAAAATGCCTGGGCTCGACGCCGTCGCGGCGGATCGTGCCCTCGACGCGGGCCGTTCCGGTTGTCCTGGCAAACAGCCGCGCGATTCCCGCGCTCGACAGCTGGCCGTCGATCCTGAACGCCTTGTCGGAGAAGTTTGAGACAAAGGTCGCCTTGCCCACAGGCATGCCGAGCAGGGTGATCGAGTAGTCGGCGTGGAACGACTGCGCCGGCGCCGCCGCCGGAGCGGCAAGCAGAAGAAGCAGCGACAGGACTTTTACAAGCGGCTTCATCAGAAACGCTTGCTGGGGAAATCCGGCGATAGTATGAAGTGCCACGGCCGTGCCTGAGGCAGCTTGCGCTTGACCCGAGCGCCATTTGCCACTATGGAACGGCGACTTTTTCCAGGAGGCCGCCTGTAATTGCCCGCGCGCCGTGCGTAGACGCTACGGCAGTTGGTGTTGGTCGGCAACGAAACGAAGGTAAGTAACATGTCCCGCGCTTGCGAACTCACCGGCAAGGCTGTGCTGACTGGCAACAATGTGAGCCACGCCAACAACAAGACCCGTCGCCGCTTCCTGCCGAACCTGTGCGACGTCACCCTGCAGTCCGAGGTTCTGGGCCAGAGCGTCCGTCTGCGTATTTCGGCCAACGCCCTGCGTTCGGTCGAGCACCGCGGTGGTCTCGACGCGTTCCTGCTCAAGGCTGACACGAACGATCTGTCGCAGCGCGCTCGCCTGCTGAAGAAGCAGATCTCGAAGAAGCTCGCCGAGCAGGCTGTGTAAGCAGTCCTTAGCGACTACTGATTTTCCTTTGCGGCGGGCCTTTGTGCCCGCCGACTGGTTCCATCTCCCAGGATAAAAAAATGACTTCTACCGATAAGGTCTGGCCCTTCGTGGCCGCGATGGTTGCTGTCGTTGCAGCCTCCAACTTCCTCGTCCAGTTCCCTTTCGAGCATCTCGGCCTGCAGGACATCCTGACCTGGGGCGCGTTTACCTATCCGCTCGCCTTCCTGGTCAACGACCTCACCAATCGCCGATTTGGCCCGCGCTCCGCCCGGCTGGTGGTCTATACCGGCTTTGCGATTGCGGTGGTGATCTCGATCTTCCTTGCCACCCCACGCATTGCGATCGCCTCCGGCAGCGCCTTCCTGATGGCGCAGCTGCTCGACGTCGTGGTGTTCGACCGCCTGCGCCGCCTCCGCTGGTGGATTGCGCCGCTCTCGGGCGCGCTACTCGGCTCGTGCATCGACACGGTGCTGTTCTTCTCGGTCGCTTTCGCTGACAGCTGGTCGGTCCTCGATACCGCCTTCGGCCTCGAAGACGGCTCGCTCGGGTTTCGCGTACCGTTCTTCTTCGGTACCGAGGTGCCGCTGTGGATGTCGCTCGCCTTCGGTGACTTCTGCGTGAAGATCGTACAGTCGATCGTGATGCTGGTGCCCTACGGCGCGCTGCTGAACATCATCCGTCCGGTTCGCGCCTGACCGATCAGCGCAGCTCGAGCAGTCTTTCCAGATAGTTCCGCTCAACCTCCGGGCTGAGCGCGTTGCCCAGCCTGCGGCGGATCTCTTCAAGAATCTGCCGCGCGCGCTGGGCGTCGATCTCGTCCGGCACCTGCACCGAGCGGCCGAAATCCGGTCCGGTCGTGGCGCGCGGACGCCCCAGCGGGTCGCGATCAGAGCTCTGCTGGCGCGTCCCCTGCTGACCCGGGCCATCCTGGCCTTCGCCCTCCATGGCCTGAAGCTGCTGCATCATGTCCTGTGCGCCGCGGCGCAGGGCTTCCAAAGCCTGTCCCTGCTCGGTGACGGCTTCCTCTCCCTGGCCTTCGCCAAGCGCACCCTCGGCGCGGCCCATTGCTTCGCCGGCCTCGCCAAAGCCCTCTCCGGGCTCTAGGCCAAAACCCTTCAGCGCCTCCTGCAACTCCTGCAGGTCCTGCTGCAGCTGGCCCTGCTGCTGCTGAAGCTGGCGCATCGCCTCTTCGAACTGTTCGGGCGTCATCTGCTGCTCGCCCTGCTGCTGCTGGTCGAGGCGGAAGGTCTCGTTCATCGTCTCCTGCTGGCGGCGCATGATGTCGCCCAGCTTGTTCATCTGCTGCTGCATTTCGCTCTGCTCGCCGCCCTGCTGCTGCTGTGGACGGGCGGTCTGCAGGTTGTTCATCATGTCCTGAAGCTGCTGCAAAAGGTCCATCGCCTGGTCGCGCGAGCCGGAGCGGGCAAGGTTTTCGATCTGGTCGAGCATGCGCTCGAGATCGCCGGGGCGCATTTCCTGCATGTTGCCCGGCATCTGCATCGCCATGTTCGGGTCGCGCGCGGCACGCTCGGCAAGTTCGCGCAGGAACTCGCGCATCGCCTCGCGCAGCTCCGCCATCAGCTGCTCCAGCTCCTCGTCGTTGGCGCCGTTTTCCAGCGCCTGCTTGAGGGCTTCCTGCGCCTGCCTGAGCCGCCGCTCGGCCGCCGACAGCGCGCCGTCCTCGATCACCAGAGCCATCTCCCAGAGATAGTCGGCAACGTCGCGCAGGGCGTCCTCGGTCGCCGCGTATTTCAGGCGCGAGCGGGCGGTCATGATCCCGAGATAGTGGGAGAGGTTCTTGATCGTGTCCTCCGGCCGCACCGTTATCGCGTCCATCAGCGCGAGCACGTAAGGCTTGGAGTTGGCATCGAGTGCCAGAAGGCGGCGCTGTTCGACCAGGGCTTTCGCCAAGGGATTGGCGAACGGGCGCTCGGGCAGGACAATCGTCTTCGTCTCGCTCCGCGACTTCTGATCAGCGCCGTCCTCGACCTCGAGGGTGAGGTTTACCGTCGTGCCGGCCCAGGGATGCTCGCTGAGGTCCCTTGAGGTGCGGGCGGACTTGCCGTCGCCCGTGCGGCGCGGCAGCGTCAGCGGCATCTCCGGAGCCTCGTAAAGCGGTATCGCTTCCGGCGCCTGCTCTTCCGCGAGTTCGATGACCGCGCGGGCGGCCTTGGGGCCGTAATCGTCCTCGATCTCGTAGGTAAGTTCGAGCGCGCCATTGAGCGCGCGCTTCGGCTCGTCGACGAAGCGAATGACGGGTGCTGCGTCGGGAATGATCGCGAAGGCCCAGCGCTCCAGCTCGGAGCCGCCTGAGCGGAGGGTGAGCATGCCGTCGTCGCTGAGGACGCCGGAAAACTGCTTTGATGATGTGCGGGATGCAGGAGTAGTCGCTTCTTGTGCGGGCTGGTCCGTTGCCTCTTCCTGCGGCACCGCCGTCTCTGCGCCCGTGTGAGCGTCGAGCCAGGTCAACGTCTCCTCGCCCGTGCCTCCCGCAACCCGAACGGCGACGGTGCTGCCCGTCGGCACCTGGAAAACCGGTGCATCCTCGCCCGCCTTCTGCGCGGTGAGGAACAGCGGCGGCTTGCCAGTGTAGGCGGGCGGTGTCACCCAGGCATCGATGCGCACCGGCACCCGCTCGGCAAGGGCGTGGCTGCGGAAGGCGTCGGTGAGATTGCCGCCGAGCGGGCCCGAGGAGAAGGCAAAGGCGATGAAGAGGAGGAGCGGGGCGATTGCCCGCAGCGCCCAAGGATCGCGCTCCGGCACGTGCGGGCGCGGCAGATCGCCGGCAAGGTTGTCGAGGCGCTCGGCCATGCGCCGCTGGTGCTCGCGCCACAGCGCCTGCGCAAACGGCCCCTGCGAGGCTGGAGAGAGCGTGTCGCTCTGGGTCAGGACCGGCGCGTGCTCCAGCCGGTTGGCTGCCTCGATGCGCCGGTCGATCTCCGCAGGCGAGGGCATTCGAAAGGAGCGGAGGGGAAACAGTGCCGCAAGCGTAGCGACCGCAAAGAGGCCAAGCAGTCCAAGGCGCGCCCAGTCGGGCACGATGCGGAAGACGCCGAACCACGAAACGCTAACGTAAAGGCTGACGGTAACGAGGAGGGGAAGGACCAGCGGCCAGCCGCGTTCTACCACCATCGCTGCCCAGACGGCGCCGCGCGTGCGGGCGAGCCTGCGCGGCAGCAGGTCAGTGCGATGGGTGGTTTCGCGTCCGGCCATCCGCTCCCTTCAGGCGCGCCTTCGCGCCGTCCTTCCTTCGAGAATAGCAGCAAACGCGGCGAAGGCGAGGCGAGCGCGAAATCGTGATGCCTTCGCCTAGAGCCAGTCCGGCACCGAATCGAGGCCGATCAGGTCCTCGTAGGTCTGGCGCGGGCGCACGACGTGGTAGCGGTCGCCGTCGACCAGAACCTCGGGAACCAGAAGCCGCGAATTGTAGGTGCAAGCCTGCACGGCGCCATAGGCGCCTGCCGTGCGCACGGCGATCAGGTCGCCGGGGGCAAGGCGCGGCAGGTTGCGGTCCTGACCGAGGAAGTCGCCGGTCTCGCAGACCGGGCCGACGACGTCGACGGTCAGGCGCGGCGCGTCCATAGGAGCTTCCCTGACGGGGACGATGTCGTGGAAGGCCTCGTAGAGCGTCGGGCGAATCAGGTCGTTCATCGCCGCATCGACGATCAGGAAGTTCTTGGCCTCGCCTTCCTTGAGGAAGATGACCTCGGAGATGAGGATGCCGGCATTGCCGACGATCATGCGGCCAGGCTCGAAAATGACATCAACGCCAAGCGGCTTGAGGTGCTTGCTGACGATCTTAGAATAGTCGTCCGGCACCGGCGGCGGCGCATTGTCTGTGCGGTAGGGGATGCCGAGGCCGCCGCCTGCATCCACGTGGCGGATGTCGTGGCCGTCCTCGCGCAGCGTGCGGGTCAGCTCCGCCAGCAGCGCGAAGGCGTCGTCGAACGGCTGCATGTCGGTGATCTGGCTGCCGATATGCATGTCGATGCCGGCAACCCTGAGGCCCGGCAGCGACGCTGCCTTGGCATAGGCCGCGCGGGCGTCCTTCCAGGAAATGCCGAACTTGTTCTCGGCCTTGCCGGTCGAGATCTTGGCGTGGGTCCTGGCATCAACGTCCGGGTTGATGCGCAGCGACACGCGCGCCTCGCGGCCGGCAGCAACCGCGCGTGCGGACAGCGCCTCGAGCTCCGGCAGTGACTCGACGTTGAAGCAGTGGATGCCTTCGGCGATCGCGAAGTCCATCTCGCGCGCCTTCTTGCCGACGCCCGAGAAGACGACCTTGCTGGCCGGGATGCCGGCGGCAAGCGCGCGCCGCAACTCGCCTTCGGAGACCACGTCCGCGCCGGCGCCGAGCTTGGCGAGCGTGCGGATCACTGCCTGGTTCGAATTCGCCTTCATCGCGTAGCAGACGAGGGCGTTGAGGTCCGAAAACGCCTGCGCGAACACGTTGTAGTGACGCGTCAGGGTGGCGGTCGAGTAGATGTAGAACGGCGTGCCAACAGCTTCAGCAAGCGCCGGCACGGGCACATCCTCGGCGTGAAGCACGCCGTTGCGGTAGTTGAAATGGTCCACGGGAGTGGGTCCTAGATCAGGC
Organism: Aminobacter sp. J44; assembly: GCF_007829415.1. NCBI lineage: Bacteria > Pseudomonadati > Pseudomonadota > Alphaproteobacteria > Hyphomicrobiales > Phyllobacteriaceae > Aminobacter > Aminobacter sp. J44. The sequence continues at coordinate 35,544 of NZ_VLJG01000024.1, forward strand.
GGTCAAGAATGAAGGGCTTGTCGGTTTCCGGACGCGGGCGAGCCGGGGGAACCGGCTCCTTGTTCTGCTCGGCTTCCTTGCGCAGGCGCTCGGATGCCTCGTAGGGCGTCTCAAGCTGGCTCGGGCGCCGGCCGCAGGCCGTGACTGCCGTTGCCACGGCAACAAGCACCAGTGTCGTCCTGATCAGATGTCCCGCGCGCATGAGCCCGTCCGTCCCGATTATGTCCTGAAGCCTTCTAGCGAAGTTTTCAGCGCCTTGCATCCCGTTTCAGGCGTGTGCGCCAGTAACGGATCTGCTTACGGACCTGCGCCGGGGCCGTGCCGCCAAACGAAGCGCGGCTTTTGACCGAAGCGTTGACCGAGAGCACGCCGAAGACAGCGTCGGTGATGCGCTCGTCGATCGCCTTGAGGTCCTCCAGCGACAGCTTCTCGAGCGGGAGCTTCTTCTGCTCGGCAAGGGCCACGGCTCGGCCGGTCACGTGGTGGGCCTCGCGGAACGGCAGGCCGGCCTCGCGCACCAGCCAGTCGGCGAGGTCGGTCGCGGTCGAGTAGCCCGAGCCAGCCGCCTTCTTCATGGCGGCCTCATTGACCGTCATGTCGGTAACCATGCCGGTCATCGCGGCGATCATCAGGTCGAGCGTCTCGGCGGCGTCGAACACGGCTTCCTTGTCTTCCTGCATGTCCTTGGAATAGGCGAGCGGCAGGCCCTTCATCACCGTCAGCAGGCCGATCAGGTGGCCGTTGATGCGGCCGGTCTTGGCGCGCACCAGCTCGGCCGCATCCGGGTTCTTCTTCTGCGGCATGATCGAGGAGCCGGTCGAGAACTGGTCCGACAGGCGGATGAAGCCGAACTGCGGCGTCGACCAGATGACGATCTCTTCAGCCAGACGCGACAGGTGGGTGGCGCAGATCGAGGCCAGCGACAGGAATTCAAGCGCGAAGTCGCGGTCGGAGACGCTGTCGATCGAGTTCCGGGTCGGCTCGCGGAAGCCGAGCGCCTTTGCTGTCATGTGGCGGTCGATCGGGAAGCCGGTGCCGGCGAGTGCGGCGGCGCCGAGCGGCGACTCGTCCATGCGCTCGATGGCGTCGCGGACGCGCGACAGATCACGCGCGAACATCTCGACATAGGCCATGCAGTGGTGGCCGAAGGTCACCGGCTGCGCGGTCTGCAGATGCGTGAAGCCCGGCATGACGGTCGCGGCATGCGTCTCTGCCTTGTCGAGGAACGCGCCGATCAGGGCGACGAGCGCGCCCTCGACGCGCTGCAGCTCTTCCTTGACCCAGAGGCGGAAGTCGACGGCAACCTGGTCGTTACGCGAACGGGCGGTGTGCAGGCGACCGGCGGACGGGCCGATCAGCTCGGCGAGCCGCGCCTCGACGTTCATGTGAATGTCCTCGAGCCGGGTCGAGAACTCGAACTTGCCGCTCTCGATCTCCGACAAAATCGTGTTCAGCCCGTGAGCGATCTTTTCTTGATCTTCCTTCGAAATGATGCCGGTTTCGGCCAGCATTTCGGAGTGAGCAATGGAACCGCGGATGTCCTGGGCGTAGAGCTTCTTGTCGAACGAGATCGAGGCGTTGATCGCCTCCATGATCGCGGCCGGTCCCGAGGCAAAACGTCCGCCCCACATCTGGTTGCTGGTCTTGTTCTCGTTCATCGTGCTAACCCGGACCCCGGAAAGTGACTGGACTGATGGAATGGCAAACGGAAAGTTTCATTTGCCGACGGGCCGCCTGATCGCAGTCGCCGTCGTGGCCGGCATGATCGCAGGCGCCCTCGGCGTATACGTGATGGGCGGCAGTTCTGGCAACAACGCAGCGCAGGTCGCGGTCGATGAAACATCAATGACGGCCGAGGAAAAGTCATGCGCGGCAAAGCAGGAACGCGCTGACGCGATCGACGGCGCGGCGCGCGGCGAGGTCGCCGCGATGATGGGCGCAAAGCCGCCGCGGCCGTTGCAGGACCTCAAGTTCAACTCTCCGGAAGGCAAGCCGATGAGCGTTGCCGACCTTTCCGGCAAGATGGTGCTCATGAACCTTTGGGCTACCTGGTGCGCGCCATGCCGCCAGGAAATGCCGGCGCTGAACCAGCTGCAGCAGGAACTCGGCGGCGAGACGTTCGAGGTGGTGGCAGTCAACGTCGACACCGGCGGCGACGAGAARSCGAAGGCCTTCCTCGAAGAAACCGGCGTCTACGCGCTCGGCTATTACCGGGACTCCACCCTTGGCCTCTTCAACGATCTCAAGCGCAAGGGCCTGGCTATGGGCCTGCCGGTGACTTTGCTGATCGATGAGGACGGCTGCATGCTCGCCGCGATGAATGGCCCGGCCGAGTGGGCGAGCGAGGATGCCAAGAGGCTGATCGGGGCGGCGCGGTAGCCTAGCCGCTTCGTTTGGGATTGCCGCTGGGGAAGGTGCCTCAATAACTGCATATTTACGAATGTATTGCGACCGTCCTTCTTGGGGACCCGTGTCCTCCCGGAAGAGAGGCGAGAATGCTGTCGCGGTTTTACGGCGTGTCACCGAGAGCCTGGCGCCGTGTGTTGATGTGGACGGCCCTGGGACCACTGATCTGTGCCGCGATCTGCGTGGTGTTCGTCTGGTTCAACTTCCGGGATCTTCCGCCCGGGGATCTTCGGCGGGTGATAATCACCGCTTTCATCCTGCCGCTGATCATCGCCGCGCCGCTGTTCTTCCTTCACTCGCTGAAGCTGCGTGAACTCGCGATCGCCAATCACAAGCTCAACGATCTGGCTTCGCTCGATAGCCTGACCGGTTGCCTCAACCGGCGTACCTTCCAGGCGCGCGTTGAGAAGTGGCTGCATGGCTCTGCGGAAGGCGCGTTCCTGATCATGGACGCGGACTACTTCAAGGCGATCAACGATACTTACGGCCATGAACGCGGTGACGAGGCGCTCAGGGTGATTGCCACTGCGATCCGCTCGGTCGTGCGGCCGGAGGACATTTGCGGACGTATTGGTGGCGAGGAGTTTGGCGTCTACCTGCCGAACGCCACGGTTCCTCTTGCGGTCGAACTTGCGGAAAGGCTGCGTGCAGCCGTCTCCGCGGCTACATTCGTGCCGTACCATGGTGCGGAGAACTTGCGGCTGACGATGAGTGTCGGCTGCGCGGTTCATTCTCGCGCGACGACCTATGCCGAACTGTTCGCTGTGGCGGACGACGAACTCTACGTCGCCAAGGAACAGGGCCGCGACCGAGTGCGTGTCGCCACGCTTGAGGAAGGCTTTGAGGCACGGACGAKSCCGCGCCTGCGGCAGGCGAACCAGAACCGCCCGCCGCGCTGACGGCGCAGCTTAGCGCGTCGGAACCGGGTGCTCGCCGCGGTAGTCGTAGAAGCCGCGACCGGTCTTGCGGCCGAGCCAGCCGGCCTCGACATATTTCACCAGCAGCGGGCAGGGGCGATACTTGGAGTCTGCGAGCCCCTCATAGAGCACCTGCATGATCGACAGGCAGGTATCGAGGCCGATGAAGTCGGCGAGCTGCAGCGGGCCCATCGGGTGGTTCGCGCCAAGCTTCATCGCCGTGTCGATCGCCTCGACGGTGCCGACGCCCTCATAAAGCGTGTAGATCGCCTCGTTGATCATCGGCAGCAGGATGCGGTTGACGATGAAGGCCGGGAAGTCCTCCGCCACCGTCATCGTCTTTTCGAGGCGGGTGACGTATTCCTTGGCGGTCTCGAAGGTGCTCTCCTCGGTGGCGATGCCGCGGATGACCTCGACCAGCTTCATGACCGGGACCGGGTTCATGAAGTGGATGCCGATGAAGCGCTCCGGACGATCGGTCTGCGCGGCAAGGCGCGTGATCGAGATCGAGGAGGTGTTGGTCGCGAGGATCGCTTCCGGGTTCAGGATCGGGCAGAGCTGCGCGAAGATCTTGCGCTTGATGGTCTCGTCCTCGGTTGCAGCCTCGATGACAAGGTCACAGTCGGCGAGGTCGTTGAGTTCCGGCGCGCCGATGATGCGCGCCAGCGCTCCCTGCCGGACGCTCTCCTCCATCTTGCCGGACGATACCTGGCGAGCCATGTTGCCGCTGATTGTCGCAATGCCTGCTTCGATGCGCTCGGCCGAAATGTCGTAGAGCTTCACAGTGTAGCCGGCGACCGCCGACACATGTGCAATGCCGCCACCCATCTGGCCTGCGCCAATGATACCAATCGTTGCGATCTTGCCCGTCATCGTGATGATCCCGTCGTACGCCGTTCACCGGCTCGTATGTGTGTCAGATGAAAAAGGGCGGGGCGACAAATGTCTACCCCGCCCTTGAGTTCATTAGCATGAGTAGCCGAAGGCTACCATGTCCGCTCAGAGCGCCTTTTCAAGCTCCGGCAGGATGGTGAAGAGGTCACCGACGAGGCCGTAGTCTGCGACCTGGAAGATCGGCGCTTCCTCGTCCTTGTTGATGGCGACGATGACCTTCGAGTCCTTCATGCCGGCGAGGTGCTGGATGGCACCCGAAATGCCGACGGCGATGTAGAGCTCAGGCGCGACGACTTTGCCGGTCTGGCCGACCTGCCAGTCGTTCGGGGCATAGCCCGCGTCGACCGCAGCGCGCGATGCGCCAACGGCAGCGCCGAGCTTGTCGGCAACCGGCAGGATCACTTCCTGGAACTTTTCGGCAGAGCCGAGCGCGCGGCCGCCCGAGATGATGATCTTGGCCGAGGTCAGCTCCGGACGATCGCTCTCCGACAGCTTGTTCTCGACGAAGGTCGAAACGCCCGGGTTTGCAGCAGCGGCAACCGTCTCGATCGCAGCCGAACCACCTTCGCCAGCGGCCGAGAAGGACGCGGTGCGAACGGTGATGACCTTCTTGGCGTCGCTCGACTGCACGGTCTGGATGGCGTTGCCGGCATAGATCGGACGCTTGAAGGTGTCAGCCGAGACGACTTCGACGATTTCCGAGATCTGCATGACGTCGAGCAGAGCGGCAACGCGCGGCAGCACGTTCTTGCCGGTAGTGGTGGCAGGCGCAACGATCGCGTCGTAGCCGCCAGCAAGCGAGACGACGAGTGCCGCGGTCGGCTCGGCAAGACGCTCGGCGAGCTCGTCGGCATCGGCGAGCAGGACCTTGCGTACGCCAGCGAGCTTGGCAGCGGCATCGGCGACAGCCTGTGCGCCCTTGCCGGCGACGAGGACGTCAACGTCCGAACCGATCTGCGAGGCAGCCGTCAGCGCCTTCGCCGTCTGGTCGGAAAGGGTGGCGTTGTCGTGTTCGGCAACGAGAAGAATGGCCATGGTAAAACTCCCTTTCCCGAAATCAGATGACGCCAGCGGACTTGAGCGAAGCGACGAGCTCGGCGACGTCCTTGACCTTGACGCCAGCCTTGCGGCCGCCCGGCTCCTCGGTCTTCAGAACTTTCAGGCGCGGGGTGACGTCGACACCGAAGTCGGCAGAAGTCTTTTCGTCGAGCGGCTTCTTCTTCGCCTTCATGATGTTCGGCAGCGAGGCATAACGCGGCTGGTTGAGGCGAAGGTCGGTGGTGACGATCGCCGGCAGCTTGATGTCGACGACCTGCAGGCCGCCGTCGACCTCGCGGGTGACCTTGGCAGAGCCGTCGCCCAGCTCGACCTTGGAGGCGAACGTGCCCTGGCCCCAGCCAAGGAGTGCTGCCAGCATCTGGCCGGTCTGGTTGGCGTCGTCGTCGATCGCCTGCTTGCCGAGGATGACAAGCTGCGGGCCTTCGGCCTCGACCACGCCCTTGAGGATCTTGGCAACCGCCAGCGGCTCGACCACATCGTCGACCTTGACGAGGATGCCGCGGTCGGCACCCATCGCCAGCGCCGTACGGATCGTCTCGGCAGCCTGAGCCGGGCCGATCGACACGACGACGATCTCCTCGACCTTGCCGGCTTCCTTCAGGCGGATCGCTTCCTCGACGGCGATTTCGTCGAACGGGTTCATCGACATCTTGACGTTGGCAAGCTCGACGCCAGAGCCGTCCGACTTCACACGGATCTTAACGTTGTAGTCTACGACCCGCTTGACTGGGACTAGTACTTTCATGGGTAAGAAACCTCTCCGAGAAACTCGTCAGGGACTGGCTAACAGCCGCTGAAGCTGCTTGCTTGCCGGAAAACGACATGGGTAGGGCTGTAGTCATCCGGCTTACAGCCGTCAATACAAACGGTAGGATCAAACCGTTTGAAAGGGGGTGACCTAATGGCGCCCCCAGGGTGAACGGACCTCTGCCTCGGGGCTGGCAGGACGCTCGACCTCGACCGCGCGCGGCGTGACGATGATCTCGTCGGCGATCGGGATCGGGCGTCGGCGCAGGATCAGCACCAGCACGGCGCCCGCGATGATGCCGCCGACATGCGCCGCCCAGGAAATGCTCTCGTCTCCGCCGATGAAGATCATTGCGAACTGGAAAGCGATCCACAAAGCAAGCAGGATCCAGGCGGGAAGCCTGAGCGGGATACGGCCGAGCGCCAGCACCCAGACCTTCACCCGCGGATGCAGGATCAGGTAGGCCGCGACGATGCCGGCGATGGCGCCCGAAGCGCCGATCAGAGGTGCCTCCGAATCCGGCGCGATCAGCCCGTGCATCAGTGCGCCCGCGGCAGCACAGGCAAAGTAAAAGATCAGGTAGCGGAAGTGTCCGAGCGCGTCCTCGACATTGTCGCCGAAGACCCAGAGGAACAGCATGTTGCCGCCGAGATGCCAGATGTCGCCGTGCAGGAAGGAGTAGGTCAGGAACGTCCAGTCGTCGGGGACGATCACCATCTCCGGTGGGCGCTCGGCGATGTCGAAGATGGTCGACGGAATGTAGCCAAAGCCGAAGACCGCGGCGTTGACGAAATCCTCGCTACCGAGCGTGGTCAGAAGGTAGACGATGACGTTGACGGCGATGATCGCCATCGTGACGTACTGGACCCTGATGTAGCGGAACTCGTTGGCGTCATGCAGGGGTATGAACATGCGTTCCGCTCTCCTCCCGCACGCGTAAGCGGGCTACCGGTTCTTCCCGGGCACCCATAGCACGTCGCTGTCCCCATTGTCATTTACGGCGCGCGAGGCAACGAACAGGAAGTCGGAGACGCGGTTCATATACTTGATCGCCTCGGCGCTGACTTTCTCGCCTTCCTTGTGCGAAAGCTCGACCATCAGCCGTTCGGCGCGACGGGCGACGGTGCGGGCAAGGTGAAGCGCGGCCGCGGCCGGCGAGCCGCCGGGCAGGACGAAGGTGCGAAGCGGCTTGATAGGCTTGTTGATGGCGTCGATGTCGGCCTCGAGGCGTTCCACCTGCGAGGCTATGATCCGCAGCGGTTCGTAGCCAAGGTCTTCGCCGGTGTCGGGCGTCGCAAGATCGGCACCGAGGTCGAACAGGTCGTTCTGGATGCGCCCGAGCATGGCGTCGAGTTCCGGGTGGCTCTGCGCCGTGTGGATGCGCGCCATGCCGATGCACGCGTTCGCCTCATCGACCGTGCCGTAGGCGGCGATGCGCAGGTCATATTTTGGCCGGCGCTCGCCCGAGCCAAGCGCAGTCGTGCCATCGTCGCCGGTGCGGGTGTAGATCTTGTTCAGGACGACCATGGAGCGAAACCTTTTAGCTATTGCGGGCGAAATAGATCGTCAGCAGCAGGAACACGAGCGCGAAGAACTGCAGAGCGATGCGCGCCTGCATCAGCTTGTTCGAGGTCCGGCCTGACCCGCCGCGCATCATGTTGATGAGACCGCGGATCAGGACGAACACGACCGCGATCATGAAGATGACGGCGATGATGTTGAAAGCTGTGGACACGGGCCTTATTCCTCCTGCGCGGCCGGGAACTGGCTACCGGCAAGGGGCGTTCCCATCCCCACGCTTGCCTTTTGAGGGCTTTCCTTCCCATATTCGCGCCAGCGACACAATCGGCCGGACAGATGCTTCGCTCACTTGCTGTTACGAAACGGATCCTGGGTGACGCTCTCGGGCACTTCAACAACGATGATGGATGGGCATTGGCGAGCCATCTGGCGCTGTCGGCGCTCATGGCCCTGTTTCCATTCCTGATTTTTGCGACGTCCCTGGCAAGCTTTCTGGGCGCGCAGGCCTTTTCCGACACAGCCGTCCACCTCGTTTTCGACACCTGGCCGGACACGATCGCGGAGCCGATCGCGCGGGAAGTGACGAGCGTGCTGACGGTGCCGCGCGGCGACGTGCTGACGATCGGCATCATCGCCGCCGCCTTCTTCGCCTCGAACGGTATCGAGGCGCTGCGGGTCGGGCTCAACCGCGCCTACCGAGTGATCGACACAAGGTCGATCTTCTGGCTGCGCGCGCAGAGCCTTGCCTTCGTTATCATCGCCACCGCCGGGTTTCTGATCGTCTCGTCGCTGCTGGTCGTGGCGCCCATCGCGGTGGATATCGCCCAGCGACATCTGCCGTGGATCCGGCCCTATCTTGGCACCATCACCATCTGGCGCTTCATCATCGCCTCGGTCGTCATCGTGCTGGCGCTGGTGGCAGTGCATCTGTGGCTGCCAGCTGGCCAGCGCAGCCTGCGCGACATTCTGCCGGGGCTCGCGTTCACGCTGATTTCCTGGGTTGTCGGCTCGACGGTGTTTGCCACCTATCTCAGCTACTTCTCGTCCTATGTGACGACCTATGCGGGCCTCGCCTCGATCATGGTCGCGCTGGTGTTCCTCTACATCGTCTCGGCGATCTTCATTCTCGGCGGCGAGCTGAACGCCGCGATCCGGCGTTATCTCGACGCGCGGGCCAAGGTCACGCGGCCGGCCGACTTCTAGGCGCGCGTCGCAAGGCCGACGCCGACGGTCGTGATGATCATGCCGACGAGCTGAACGGGCGAAAGCGTCTCGCCAAACAGCCCCCAGGCGATAACGGCGGTGACAGCCGGGACGAGGTAGAACAGTGAAGCGACCTTGGCCATCTCGCCCTGCCGGATCATCGTCATCAGGAGGAAGATCGCGCCGATCGACAGCACCAGCACCAGCCAGGCCATCGCAAAGATTAGCTCGCCGTTGAGGGTGTAAGTGCGGGTTTCGAAGGCGAGGGACCCAACGGCCATCAGCGCGGTTGCGCCGACATACTGCCACAGCGTCGCGGTGACGAGGTCAGCGCTGCCGACGAACTTCTTCTGCCAAATCGTGCCGGCGCTAATGGCAATGGCTGCAGCGACACAGGCGGCAAAGGTGATCGGCGTCACGCCGCCCATTGCGTCGCCAAATTTCGGCGCCAGCACGATGAAGATGCCGACGAAGCCGACGGCAAGGCCTGCCCAGTGGCGGGGCATTACCTTTTCCCCGAGGGTCCAGCCGGCCATCACTGCCGTGATCAGCGGCTGCAGGCCAATGATGAGTGCGGAGAGGCCCGCCGGCATGCCGTTGCGGATCGCCCAGAACACGCCGGCAAGATAGGCACCGTGGATCAGCGCCCCCGCAAACGCCGCGTGCATCGCCTGCTTTGCGGTCAACGACTTTGCCCGGAATGCGACAATCAGCAGGGAAAGAATGCCGGCCGCCAGCGCGAACCGTGCCGCAAGAAACGTCAGTGGTTCTGCCCACGGCATTGCGTAGCGTGCGCCGATGAAACCTGTTGCCCATAGCAGCACAAACAGGGGCGGAATAAGTCGAACGGCGCGATTCATGTCGGGGAATGTCCAGGCAGGAAAGTGTGCTATTGATCCAATATCAGCAACGAAAGCAATTGAAATGTAATAATTACCTCACATGCTCACGCCTTCATGTGCGGGACACAGCGGGGCTTCCTGATCCGTTTGACGGAAAGGATTTGTGATGTTCTTGAAACTCGATGCTATGAGCCTTTTGCTCGCGATATCGATGGTCGGCATCCTCTCGTTCATCGTGTCGCTGGGGCTCGACGCAATCGTTGGCGAAGACGGTTTTGGTGCTACCGGAAACGCGGTCGTCATTACCGCCGGTTTCTTCTTCTCGATGTTCCTGATGATCCGGTTCGGCTGGAACCTTACGGACAAGAAGTTCGCGGTCGCCTGCGGGCTTGTCGGCGCGTTCCTCTGCCTCACGGCGCTGATGCTGCTCAAGGCCCTCGTCAAACGGCTGGGCAATCTCAATCCAGACCGACCATCCGCCTGATATCCTCCGGCGTGAGGCCCGCCTCGCGGAGTGCCGCGAGCCCGGTGTCGCGCCGGCTCTTCGACAACTTGCGTCCGTCGTCTGCCAGCACCAGGTCGTGGTGGAGGTAGACAGGGGCGCTGAAGCCGAGCAGTTCCTGGAGGAGCCGCTGCATCCCGGTGGCATGGAAGAGGTCGCGCCCCCGCACGACATGAGTGATGCCTTGCAGCGCATCGTCAATCACTACCGACAGGTGATAGCTGGTCGGCACCTCCTTGCGGGCAATGACGACGTCACCCCAGGCCTGAGGATTGGCGCGGATGGTGCCGGTTTCGCCGTCCGGGCCTTCGCCCTGTTCTTCCCAAGTGAGCCCGCTGCCCACATGCCGGTCAGCCTCTTCCATATTGATGCGCCAGGCATAGGCTTCTCCCTCGGCGATGCGCCGGCGGCGCTCCTTCTCGGACAGATTCCGTTCGGCCAGAGGGAACAATGGGACGCCGTCGGGATCGCGCGGCCACGTTTTTCCCTCGGCTTCCGCTTCCGAGATGATCGCGCGTACCTCACCGCGGCTCATGAAGGAGGGGTAGACGAGCCCCGCATCGACCAGTGTCTCCAGCGCACGGGTATAGTCCTCGAAATGTTCGGACTGGCGGCGCACCGGCTCCTCCCAGCGGATGCCGAGCCAGCTGAGGTCGCGGTAGATGCCTTCCTCGAACTCCGGCGTGCAGCGGGTGAGGTCGATGTCCTCGATGCGCAGCAGCAGCCTGCCGTTGCTCGCGCGCGCCAGCCGGTCGTTGAGCAGGGCCGAGTAGGCATGGCCGAGGTGGAGCTCGCCATTCGGGCTCGGCGCGAAGCGGAAGACAGGACGTGTCATGAGGCCGGTGTGAAACGGGTTGTGGCTTCCAATGCACGATTGCTACGTTTCCCACGGGCTGCCCGCAAGCCCGGGGAGTGAGAAGACATGCGCAGGATCGAAACCGAGGCCGACATTGCCGAGGGGCTGCAGGCCCTTGCCCGGCTCGACCCGAGGCTSGAGCCGGTGATCACGGAGGCGGGCGAAATCCCGCTGCGCCGCTCGGAGGGCGGATTTGCGGCGATGGTGTCGATCATCGCCGCGCAGCAGATCTCGCGCGCTAGCGCCGACGCAATCCTTGCCCGCTTCACGCGGCTGGTCGACCCGCTTGATGCTGCGACCGTGCTTGCCTGCGGCGAGGAGGCGTTCCGCCAGGCGGGCATGTCGCGGCCGAAGCAAGCAACGCTGATGACGCTGGCGCGCGCAATCGTCGAGGGCGAACTTGATCTCGACACCCTCACCGATCTTTCCGCGGCAGAGGCCAGGGAGCGGCTCACCGCCATCCGCGGCATCGGCCCGTGGACGGCTGATGTGTACCTGCTGATTGCTGCCGGTCATGCCGACGTGTTCCCGGCAGGGGATGTTGCGCTGCAGGGCGCGGTGGCCGATGCTTTGGGGCTCGATGCCCGCCCGACGATCAGGGAGCTAACGGCGATGGCCGAATCATGGTCGCCTTGGCGTTCGGTCGCGGCGCGCCTGTTCTGGGCACACTGGCGCAAATGGCGGGGGCGCGATGCAGCGCCGGTAGTCGAGACAGCAGAAGCGGCTGCAAAATCAAGGTAATGCCCGAGCATTCACTGTGAGATTCTTGCTTCACAATAGTGCAACAGCGGGATTACATTATCTGCATCGTCGAAATACGAGCCCGAGGAGGAACGTTAGTGACGATCGCAGTGTCACCAGACAGCCTGCCGGCACTGGTGCTGAATGCGGACTACCGTCCGCTAAGCTACTACCCCTTGTCGTTGTGGTCCTGGCAGGACGCGATCAAGGCGGTGTTCCTCGACCGCGTCAACATCGTCGCCGAATACGAACACTCGGTCTCGTCGCCGTCCTTCGAGATGAAGCTGCCCAGCGTCGTCTCGCTGAAAAGCTACGTCAAGCCGTCCCGATACCCGGCCTTCACGCGGTTCAATGTGTTCTTGCGCGATCGCTTCCAGTGCCAGTATTGCGGCGCGCATCACGAGCTGACCTTCGACCACGTCATTCCCCGCCGTTGCGGCGGCGCCACTACCTGGGACAACATCGTTGCCGCCTGCTCGGCCTGCAACCTCAGGAAGGGCGGGCTGCTTCCGGCCCAGGCTCAGATGTGGCCGCGGCAGCCTCCGTACCAGCCGACGGTGCAGGACCTGCACAACAACGGCAGGCTGTTCCCACCCAACTATCTGCACGAAAGCTGGATGGACTTTCTCTATTGGGATGTCGAACTGGAGCCGTAGGCCCGCTCAGTCCTTCCTGAAAGCCGCGGAATAGGAAATCGCCGCAAGAATGACGCTGGCCACCACGTTCCAGCCTGCGAAGGACAGGCCAAGGAAGCGCCCGGCCGCCTGATCGCAGGATGGCGGGACCACGGCATCGAGCTGATCGAGCAGGCTGCCTCCGCCAGACGACGGCGCGACCGCGCCGCAGTCGGTGGGGCCGGGCCAGAACCCCCATTCCACGCCGGAATGATAGACGCCGAGCCAGATGCCCCAGGTCATCAGCAGCGCGCCGACGAGCAACAGGCCGCGCGTGACGAGCGGCGGCAGCTTCAGCACGGACGAGATCAGCGCGAGCAGCATGACCGGCACGCCGACATAGTAGGGGAGGCGTTGCTCGAGGCAGAGCTTGCAGGGAATGAAGCCGCCGATGTGCTGGAAGCCTAGTGCTGTGCCAACGGTGATCGCCATGCCGGCCGCTGAAAGTGCGGCGCCGATTGTCTGGGTTCGGCCGGTTGCAGATGCTAGCGACATTCCCGCCTCGATAGTCTCCGGCAGCTGCAGATGCCGGTTCTGTTCGTCTTCTTGCGTGCCGAGGAACGGTAGCGACTCGTTTTCGGGTGCAACCACTGGTTCCTCGGCGCGGCGATGTTTCACCATACTGCGCCCCGCGCCGCAATGCCTGGCGGCTTTATTGCCAAAAGCGTGAAGGTTTCGTGAGATGCGGTTGAATTGCAATTGACGCGAGCACCGCGGCTCGTATAGTCCGCGTCATCCGGCTGTGCTGGATCCCCTTATGGGCCCCTGTGGCGGAATTGGTAGACGCGCTCGACTCAAAATCGAGTTCCGCAAGGAGTGCTGGTTCGATCCCGGCCAGGGGCACCAACCCGAATTCTTCCCGAAGAAGATTAGTCCGTTAGGTCCGTGTACGGCTGTGCGCGTCGAGGCGTAGGGCGGCGTGTTAGCGGCCAGAAAAAGGAAAACCCGGCGGTTGCCCGCCGGGTCCCTCAGATCAACTCAGAGAGCTGATTAGAAGTTGCGCTGGAAGCGCAGGGTTGCACCCCAGTTGTCGTCGACGTTGCGGTTGTTCACGTAGGTGATTTCCGGACGGATCTGCAGGCTGTTGTTGCCGAACGGCTGCCAGTTCAGGCCGACCGAAGCTTCCCACTCGCGCTGAACGAGGCCGCTCGGGCCATCGTCGTACCATGCGCCAACGAGGTTGACAGCAACGGTATCGGTAGCCTTGATGTCAACAGCGGCGAGGACCGACCACTCCGAACCGCCGAGAGCGGCGCGGTAGTAGCCCGGCTCGTCGTTCACGTACTGGACTGCGACGCGGCCGTTAGCGATGCTGCCGAGAGCGACATCGACGCCACCACGGACCATGAACGAACCTTCGTCGGTGTCATAGCCAACAGCCAGTCGGGCGAAGTTGGTCGACGGACGCGGGCCCCAGCCATCAGACTCGATCACCGACACGAAGCCGCTGAAGCCGATGCCGCCGCCAATGCCAGCGCCGTTGGTGGCGTTGAAGGCATAGGTGATCTGGCCGAGGTTGTAGACACCAGCGGAGAGCTGCTGGTCGTTGATGTTGTTGCCGGTCGGTACCCACGAACGGAGCGGGTTCCAGGCCTTACCGATACGCAGGAAGTTCTGGTCACCGATGTCGATGAAGGCGTGACGCAGGTTGGTGCCCGTGCCGTAGGCCGGATCCGATGCGTCAGGGCTGAGGGTCCAGTCAAACTCGACTTCAGCATACGAACGGAGCGTGCCCCACTCGGTGCTGGTGCGAGCATCGAACGACGGAGCAAAGCGAGCGAGCTTCCAGACGGAGTCGTCGGAGTCACGGTAGTTGATCTGGTAACGGAGGTAGCCGCCGATCTTCAGGCAGGTCTCGGTGCCCGGGATGTAGAAGAAGCCCGTGCCGTAGGTGTCGCAGATGCGGACATATTCCATGGGCTCCGGCTCGGCGACGACGATCGCG